>CAIVGD010000399.1 GCA_903905395.1 uncultured Verrucomicrobiota bacterium | reverse complement strand
TTCCACCCGACCCAGAAACGGACCTGGTTCATCCGTTAAAAAAATCTTCAGCTTCCCCTTTTCCGAAATTTTTTCTTCCGATCCCCTCAATGATTCCGCGCAAGCCTCGGATGAATCCACCAATTTCACTTCCGCCCCCAGCACCTTTGCAAAAACCGGCTTAAGCAACGGATAGTGAGTGCATCCCAAAACCAGAACCCGGATCTTCTCTCGCATGAGCGGTTCCAAATACTCTCGCACTACCTTTTCCGTCACCTCCCCCTCCAGCCACCCCTCCTCCACCAGCGGAACCAAAAGAGGCGTGGCTTGGGCAAAAACCTTCAATCCAGGTCGAGCCTTGCCCAGCGCCTGCTGATACGCCCCGCTCGAAATCGTCGCCGAAGTGCCAATCACTCCCACCGGTCCTTCCCCCTCAGCCGCCAACGCCGCAATCACCCCCGACTCGATCATCCCGTGCAACGGCAATCCCACGGACGATCGCAAACTTTCCACCGCCAAAGCCGACGCCGTGTTGCAGGCCACCACAATCCGATCCGCTCCTTTTCCTTTAAGAAACGAAATAATTTCCCGGCTGAAGGCTTTGACTGTCTCCGCCGACTTATTGCCGTATGGAACCCGGGCGGTATCGCCCACATACAAAATATCCCGCCGGGGAAACGTCGCCCGCAACTCCTTCACCACCGTCAACCCACCGATTCCCGAATCAAATACACCTAGAGGCATCGCCTTACTCTTTCTTCTCGGGCGTAACTGGCAACGCTTTCCTGACTTCAGGTTCCACCACCAATGGCACGGCAGGCGACCCCGCAGAAGAATTGGTCGTGGACCGATTGGTCGTCGAGACCGTCAGGTTCGTCGCTTTGGCACGAAACGCAGGAACCTCTTCGAGTTTCGTCGCAGGTTTGGAGCCGATCGTTGCATTGGTGTTCGTGTTGGCCGTCGCCAACTTGAGCCGAGCAACTGTTTCCGGATTCTCTTGGGATCGTTTGTAGGCAAGAATCCCAGCCATCAGCCAATCGGCCACCTGTTGGCGATAGGTTTCCGTACGGAGAAGACTCGCCTCCCGTGGATTCGACATAAATCCACCTTCCACCAAAACCGAGGGCGAATTGGCCAAACGCAGAACCTTGAATCGGGCCCGTTTCACCCCCCGATCCGAAGGAGCATTGCTTTTCGCCAACACCACCGCGCGGTGGATCGATTGGGCGAGTAGAAAGTTATGGTGGTCGTACTCGTTCCCCAGCCAGACCTCCTGCTCATCGCCAGTAAATGAACCGCCGGACGATGTGGAAGGAGCATACTGAGGGGAAAGGCTGTACGTTTCCCATCCATCGGATTCCCGGCTCGAGTCCTCATTAAAATGAATGCTGATAAAAATGTAGCCGGGATGATCATCAGCACGGGCCGATCGTTCCGCTAGATCCACATAACGATCCTTTGTCCGAGTCATAACCCATGGAATCCCCGCATTGTCCAGCAACCGGACCAACCGCTTCGCCACATCAAGATTGGCAACTTTCTCACTCAATCCACGCGCCGCCCTCGTCCCCTCATCACCTCCTCCATGCCCCGGATCCACCACCACTCCCTGCAAAGGTCGCTTCGGAATCTCAACATTCGGACGCAAAAGCGGATCAAAAGTTTTCACCAAATCGACACGTGGAATCAATATCATCCCCTCCGCCTGGCGAACGGAATGACTGAGCCAGTACCGAACCCCCTTCCATCTCATTTCACGACTATCCACCGCGAGTTGCAACGATCCGGATGGAGACGCCAGATCAAAAGGCCGGTTGCTTTCAATCTCCACAGGCGCTCGTAATCCGTAAAACTTTACGAAGGATTCCAAGGAAACATAGTCCACCCGCCCCACCCGGACGACCTCCCACGTCTCGGAAGCCATCAACGAAGCCGTCAACCCAAGACCCAGAAGCGCCCAGCGAATCATGACTTCTCCCTGCAACGACGATGGTCAATCAACCGGATCTTTCCCACATACGCGGCCGCACAGAGATGACCCTCCACGACCTCGGCATACTCCAACCTAATCCCATTAACCCCACGTAACAGAACGCGCAGTTTGACCGCCCCTACTCGCGCCCCGGACCCAGCCGCCTCTCGCACCGCCCCAGCCCACCGACCAGCCAGCCGCCGTTGAATCGAATTCAGCCGGAGATTTCTCGAACTCAGCGCCAATCCGTCCGCTTCCCGGATCGTGGGATGCCGCACAATCCGTACCGGTAAAAAAAGATCCCGCACCACTCGTTCCACCACCTCGCACTGTTGCAGATCCTTCTCACCAAAAACCACCACCTGGGGCTGGACAATCCCCAACAGCTTCACCACCACTGTAGCCACTCCGCGAAAATGATCAGGCCGCCACGCCCCACAGCGCCCCCTCGCCCGCGCGCCCTCCTCCACCCAGGTGGACGCATCCTTGGCATACAAACTTTTTGGACGAAAAAGAACATCTGCCCCCGCCTGCCTGGCGCATCGAAAATCCCAATCGGAGGTGTGCGGGTATTTTTTAAAATCCAACCTGGAATTAAACTGAGTTGGATTCACATACGCACTGACCACAACCCTGTCGGCGAGCTTTGCCGCGCGCCGAATCAACGCCACATGCCCCTCATGCAACGCTCCCATCGTCGGCACCAAGGCCACCGATTCGCCCCGCCTCTGCCACGCAAGTGAGGCCTTTTGCATTTCAGCGGGTTTTGTCATAATCTTCATGGCTACCAGAGCTTACAAAATGTCTACCTACCTCCACAATCTCTTCGCCCACAGAATCGGCGGTCCCGGATATGGCATCAAGGAGGCCCCAATCTACAAGTTTGAACGAATTAAGCGGGCCAAACGCGCCGCACTGGCCGCCCACCCAGACAAAGAGCTCCTAGATTTCGGAGTGGGCGAACCCGACTCCATGGCGGATGACAGGGTCGTCGCCAGCCTCGCCAAGGAAGCCGCCATGCCTGAAAACCGCGGCTACGCGGACAATGGCGGACCCCGTCTTCTTGCCGCCGCGGCCAATTACATGAAAGAAGTCTTCGGGGTGAGCGCCGATCCCGTCACGGAAATCGTACACTCGATCGGCAGTAAGGCTGCGCTTTCCATTTTACCGACCGCCCTCATCAATCCAGGGGATGTTGTGCTCATGACCACCCCCGGTTACCCGGTATTTGGCACGCACGCCACCTACTGCGGCGGGGTGGTGCACTCCCTTCCGCTGACGCCCGACAATAAATTCCTCCCACGTCTCGATACCATCCCGCGCGGAGTTTTGGACAAAGCCAAGGTTCTCGTTTTGAATTATCCCAATAATCCCACCGGAGCTTCCGCCACCCCGGACTTTTTCCGTCAAGTGGTCGAATTTGCCAAGCGAGAGGAGTTAGTCGTGATTCACGACGCGGCCTACACCGCACTCATTTTCGAAGGCAAGCCTCTCAGCTTCCTTTCGATCCCGGGAGCCAAAGAGGTCGGGCTCGAACTCCACACCACCAGCAAGGCCTTCAATATGACCGGGTGGCGTTGTGGATTCGTCGTGGGCCATCCCCTCCTTGTCAAAGCGTATGCGGATGTGAAGGACAACACCGATTCCGGTCAGTTCCTCGCCATCCAACACGCCTCCGCCACCGCCCTTGCCCTTCCTCAGATCACTCGCGACACCTCGGCCAAGTACAGTCGCCGGATGGACGGGCTCGTAAAAGTTCTCCAATCCGCCGGCTTTCCCGCGATCAAACCCGCTGGATCCTTTTTCCTCTATACGAAATCGCCCCAAGCCGCAACGGGGACGAAGAATCAGACGTTTTCAAATGCGGAGACATTTTCGAAGTGGCTCATCGAGGAACAGCTGGTTTCCACAGTCCCATGGGACGAGGCCGGCCCGAACGTTCGCTTCAGCGTTACCTTTGCGGCCCGCGACCAAAAAGATGAAGACCACGTGCTCGCCGAACTTGCCACCCGCTTAAAGCCGTACCGCTTCCAGTTCTAATTCCGCCTACGGACCGGGATCCCGCTCTTCCTCCCCCGCCCCCTTGTCCTTGATCGCGAGAATCTGCGGCAGGATCCCCATCGCACAGATCAGGGTGCAGATGACTCCCAGACTCATGACCAGTCCCAGACTAACCAGCCCTCGATACTGACCCGTGAGCATGGAACCGAATCCAAAAAGAGTGGTCAACGCCGAGAGAATCACGGCCTTGCCGGTGCTCGACTCAAAGATTCTTACTTTCTTTTCTTCGTCATAGCGGTCCACCACATAGACGCCATACGCCACCCCGATTCCCAAAATCATAGGCAGAGTCACGATGTTTGCTGGATTCAACTGAATGCCCAAGAAACCCAGAATGCCGAACATCCATAAAATCCCCATCCCCAAGGGCAGGAGGGTCAGCAGCAGATCGTCGATCCGCCGGAATAAAACCAGGATCAGAAAAATGATCACCCCAGCGGCGTAGAACGAGGCTTCCACATAACTTTTCTTGAGCAGATCGATATACTCCAGATTCATCACCGGTGTTCCGGTGGCTTCAGGCGCGACCTTCTGCAGTTGGCTCACAAAATCCTCGTTGTTTTTCCGCTCCCAGACGTCCACAGAAGGCTCCACCTCAATGAGAACTTTCCCGTTTTTCGAGAGATAACGCTGTTTCAACTGAGGCGGAAGATCCTCCACCGTCAAAGGACGGTTCCCCCGCTGGGTTTTCAGCCAACTCAGATTCTGCGCAATCGAACCGACCAGCTTCACCTGATGCCGATCCAACCGGGCTTTGGCTTCATCGGGGCTGAGTTTATCCAAAGCCGCCACGGCTCTTTCCAGCGGAGGAATCATTTTTTCAAAAGTCTCCACCGCCTGCCGCGCCCGACCAGAGAGCCCGATGTACTGCTTCGCCTGTTTCGCCCCCTCTTGGGACGATTCGAGGAGAAACTCCAGATCCTTTTTGGCCTTCGCCACATCCACGGCTTGCCCAATCCCCGAACCCAGAGAGATATCTCCAGCCACCTTCGCAATGCGATTCACCTCACTCATCCTGTTTGTTTGATTCCGAGGGACCAAATCCCCCAAAGTGCGTACTTTGCTAACCGTCGGCAGTTCCCGGATCTTGTCGGCCAATTCATCGGCTTGCTGGACATTATCTGCCACCACGACTCCATAAATGACGGAACCCTTGCCCGTATCGAGAAGCTCGCGAGTGAGCTGGACCGACTCCATTTTGGGGTTCTGCAGGTGCAGCAGATTATGGTCGAAGGTTATTTTTTTGCATTGTTTCCAAGCGAGCAAACTCACTCCGACGGCGACGAGAAGGGCGAGATAAGGATGGAAGGTCAGCCTTCGATCGAAAGCTCCCCCATAGCCAAACTTGAGCCTTTTCCCCACCGCCACATTTCCTTTCTGGTCCCGCCACAAGAGAAGCGCAGGCAGCGTGGAAAGACTGGCCACCAAGGCGAGGAGAACCCCGGTGCCCGCGATCCAACCCAGCTCCGTCAGTCCCGTAAAATCATTGAAACACATGGCAAAAAAAGCCACCGCCGTAGTTCCTCCCCCAGTGAGCAGGGCCTTGCCGGTCGTGAACATGGTGGTTTCCACCGCTTCGGCCGAACTTTTGCCGGCACTCAACTCCTCTTCGTAACGTCCAAGGAACTGGATGCCAAAATCGATTCCCAACCCCAGAATCATCACGACAAAGGCCTGGGAAATAATATTGAGGTGTCCAATTGTCACGGACGTCAG
>CAIVGD010000398.1 GCA_903905395.1 uncultured Verrucomicrobiota bacterium | reverse complement strand
GGGTGGCGGGGGGGGGTGGGTGCGGGCGATGCGAAGTGGGTGAAGGCGTGGGCCGGGAAGAGGGGTCTGCGTTTCGTGATCGGGAGGGCGGAGGAAGCGGGAAGAACCGGCGAAGGAGAGGCGAGGGTGATGAGGTGGGATTTTTTTCAAAAGGCGGCGAAGAGATGTGGGACGAGGGACTTGTGGTTGGCTCATCAGGCGGATGACCAAGCGGAAACGGTACTGATGCAGTTGTTGCGCGGGGCGGGGTCGGAGGGGTTGGCCGGGATGGCGAAAAGATCATGCCAAGGAAAGTTGGAGGTAATGCGACCGCTGTTGGGGTTGACGAGGGAGGAGATGAGGCAGGCGGCGCGGGAGGCGGGGTTGAGTTGGCGGGAAGATAAAACGAACGAGGATAGGAAAGGGTGGAGATCGCGAGTGAGGCACAAAGTTTTGCCTTATTTGTCGAAAATGTACGGTCGGGAAGTGAGGGGAGCGCTGTGCAGGGCGGCGGAAATTCTGGCGGGGGAGAAGGAGTATTGGGAAAAGGAAATTGGGCGGCTTCCGCGTCATCCCGATGTGCGCGAGTGGAGGAATAAAGCGACGGCCTGGCAGAGACGGGCGATCCGATCTTGGCTGGAGAAAGAAGGGTATCGTGGGGCGAATCTCTCCGAGGTGGAAGGGGTGAGGAAACTGCTGAGCGGGGGGAGAACGGCCGGCTGGCAATTACGGAGTGGCGGGCGGGTCCGGAGATCAGGAAATAAGTTGTTCTGGGGTAAGGAAATGGGTCGCATTGCTAAAGCCGAAAAGAGGTGATAGTCTCGCTTTTCTAATTTATGGCAAATCCTCGTTCCCCGAACCGCAAGCCGCCGAAATTACCACGGCCGCCATTGAATCGTCCCGATCCTTCCAAAGGCGACGGACCGAATTGGCGGGGGGTGGTGCTGTTTCTGGCCTCGGCCGCGGTTTTGCTACTCGCATTCTATGCGCATCAGAACCAGACGGCCGCGTCCGTGCGGGAGCTTTCGTTTTCGGAGTTTGAGAATTATCTGAAGCTTGGGAAGGTGAAGGATGTGGTGCTGAATGTGGAACCGGCGGCCAACGTGCGCTGGCTCTCCGGTAAATTTGAGCCGTCGGAGGCTTTAAAGAAAAGTGTCCGGATGGATGCCCAGGGCAACACCGGTTATCGCGTGACGGTGGACTTGGAGTTTAAGCGGGATCTGGAGCAGGTGCTGGCGGCGAATGGGTTTCCGCAGGTTAGTCAGAAGGTCATCGATAACTCGATGTGGCAGGCCTTGGCTGGGACGCTTCCTTTCGTTCTCTTCATCCTCATTATGTACTTCTTTTTCCGCCAACAAATCCGGATGGCGGGGAAATCGGCATTTAGTTTTGGCAAGAGCAAGGCGCGGATCGTTTCCAAAGATAAAAATAAGATCACCTTTGCGGATGTCGCTGGGGTGGAGGAGGCAAAGGATGAGGTGAGTGAGATCGTGGAGTTTTTGCGGGATCCGAAAAAGTTCCAGAAATTGGGCGGGCGCATTCCAAAGGGAATTCTGATGGTGGGACCTCCCGGAACCGGGAAAACTTTATTGGCCAAAGCGATCGCGGGCGAGGCCGACGTGCCGTTCTACGGGATCAGTGGTTCGGATTTTGTGGAAATGTTTGTCGGGGTGGGCGCTTCCCGGGTGCGGGATATGTTTGAGCAGGGGAAGAAGACCGCGCCTTGCCTGATCTTCATCGATGAAATTGACGCAGTGGGGCGGAGCCGGGGTCACGGCGTGGGGGGCGGACACGACGAACGGGAGCAGACGCTGAATGCGTTGCTGGTGGAGATGGACGGCATCGATACGGCCGAGGGTGTAATCATTATTGCGGCGACCAACCGGAAGGATGTCTTGGATCCAGCTTTGCTTCGTCCGGGACGGTTTGATCGCGAGGTGATGATTAATTTGCCGGACGTGAAAGGGCGGGAAGAGATTTTGAAAGTCCACGCCAAGAAAGTGAAGGCGATGGAGAATGTTTCCTGGGCCACGCTGGCGCGGAGCACCCCTGGCTTTTCGGGGGCGGAATTGGCGAATGTGATCAACGAGGCGGCTTTAATGGCGGCGCGGAGGGATGCCGAGGCGATCACTCAGAAAGATCTGGAGGAAGCGCGGGACAAGGTGCGTTTCGGACGCGAGCGACGAAGCTTGGCGATGAGCGACGAGCAAAAAAAACTGACGGCTTATCACGAGGCGGGTCATGCCATGCTCAACATTGTTCTCGAGCACACTGATCCGCTCCACAAAGTTTCCATCATCCCGCGGGGCCCGGCCTTGGGTGTTACGATGATGCTGCCCACCGAGGATCGGTATGGGTATGCCAGGAAAAAGGTGCTGGATGATCTTTGCGTGGCGATGGGGGGGCGCGTGGCGGAAGAGATGTTTCTGGGGGACGTCTCGAGCGGGGCGAGTGGAGACATCAAGATGGCGACTTGGTACGCGAAGAAGATGGTTTGCGAGTGGGGGATGAGCGGACGGATGGGGATGGTGGAGTATGGGGAACATGAGGATTATGTGTTCCTAGGACGGGACATTGGCCGGTCGCGGGGTTACAGCGAGAAAACTGCAAGAGAGATCGACGAGGAGGTGCATCAGATCGTCAACGGGGCACACGAACGGGCGAAGAAGATTTTGGAAGAGCACCGAGAGAAGGTGGGGTGGATAGCGATCGCCTTGTTGGAATATGAGACGCTGGACGGGGCGCAGGTGGAGGAGATTGTGAAATTCGGGAAGATGATGAATCCTCCGCCCAAGGGGATCTCTGCTCCCACGAACCCGAACCCGAGCGAGCCCCTGCCGGTGAACCGGCCGGTGGAGAAGACGAAGGATAAGAGTGGACTTCTGCCAGGCCTCGAAGGTGCGCCGGCGGGCGCCTAAAAAACCTTTCTCCTCCTGCATGAACTCTCCCGCCACGATGGCGTGGCTTTGTGGAAAAAGGGTGGTGACGATCCGTGTCGGGAAGCCTTTTCTTTTTGGAATCCTCAATGTGACCCCCGATTCGTTTTCGGACGGCGGGCAGTTTTTTAAAAAGAGCGATGCCGTGCGGCAGGGGATCGCCTTGTTGGAAAGTGCGGATGGTTTGGATGTGGGCGGAGAATCCACGAGGCCTGGGGCGGAGGAGATTTCGGCCAAAGAGGAAAGGGCGCGGGTGATTCCTGTTTTGAAGGAATTGAGGAAGGAAAGGCCAGAGGCTTTTTTATCGGTGGACACGTACAAGGCGGAGGTGGCCAAGGCGGCGGCAGAGGAGGCGGGGGTGGAGGTGATTAATGATGTGGGCGGGGGTCGTTGGGATCCACGGATGTGGGAGACAGTGAGAATGACGGGGGCAGGGTACATCTGCATGCATGCGGGTGGCCGACCGAAAGATATGCAAAAAGATCCAAAATACTCGGAGGTGGTCCGCGAAGTGGCGGCGTTTTTTGAGGAAAGGATCGCGGGATTGGCGGCGGCGGGATTGGCGGCGGAGAAGGTGGTGTTGGATGTGGGAATTGGTTTTGGAAAGACGGCAGAACACAACCGGGCGTTATTGGAGGCGGATTGGAGCGGGGTGGGGCGGCCTTTGATGTGGGGGTTGTCGCGCAAGGCGTTTCTCGGAGTGACCAAGGTGGAAAGGAAGTTGAAGGATCGGGAGGAAGCGCTGGATTGGTGGCATAGGGAACTTTTAGGACGAGGAGTTCCTATGGTTTGGCGGGTGCATGATCCGGTGCGAGCCAGAGAGGGTGCGGGTTTATGTTGAAGTTGGTTTTAAAACAAAAACGTGAGTTTTTCGCATGTGCCATGAAGGCAAAACGGATAAGGTTAATGGATGCGTGAAGAGATCCGGCTGAAAAGGGATGTTGAGGGGACGGCGATTCCAGCGGGGACGAAACGTCTTTTGGCGGAGGGAACTGGGGTGGTGGTCACTCAAGATTTAGGTGGAACTTTTACCGTTCATGCAAACGCGGAGGGAGGGTTGTTTAGGATTGAGGGGAAAGATGCAGATGCGTTGGGTAAGAAATTGACGGGAGCAAAAGCTGTGCCGATCGGGAAGGATGCGGGGGAGGATGAGATCTGGGCCGTGCTCAAGACCTGTTACGATCCGGAGATTCCCGTGAACATCGTGGATCTGGGATTGATCTACAGCATGGAGATGAAAACGACCGATGGCGGAGGGAAACGGGTGGAGGTGAAGATGACCCTAACTGCGCAGGGCTGTGGGATGGGTCCTTCGATTGCCGCGGACGCCCGGCAGAAGATTCTTTCCCTGCCCGGGGTGCAGGAAGCTCAGGTGGATGTGGTGTGGGAACCGGCGTGGGGGCCACAGATGATCACTCCGGATGGTCGCAAGAAGTTGGGAATGGATTGAGGTCGGCGGACGCAGCCGGGAGGAAGACCGCCACCGGGAGGAGATAGGAGATGGGAGAATAGTTTAAGTTTAAGATTAAGTTGAAGTCAGAAGAGCTGAGAATTGAGGGCTAAGGTAGCGGCGGCATCTCCGAGGCCGCCTAGCTGGACGAACAAGATTGGAAAATAAACGCAGGCGTTCTCGGGACAGACCGCACTACCTAAACTTCAAGCGGGACCGTCATCGGGATTCAATTCGAATGGCGCCCACGAATGGACGCCCTACATTCGTTTTCGGTTTGGAAGTTTGAAGCAAAGGCAGGGTGGGGGATGCAGAATAGCCCCAAGGGTTTTGCTGGCGGAGCTTGCTCGGCATGGCAGTTTTCCCCCTTATGTTTGTCATCCCTTCAATTGATCTAATGGCTGGGGAGGTGGTTCGCCTAGCCCAGGGCAAAGCCACGGAGAAGAAGGTTTATAGCAAGGACCCGATGGCAATGGCTCGGCGTTGGGAGAAAGTGGATGGGAAGGTCCTGCACTTGGTGGATCTGGAGGGGGCGTTTCAAGGGGAGATGCGGAATCTGGAAATGATCGGGCAGATTGCCCGTTCGGTGAAGATGCCCTGCCAGGTGGGCGGTGGAATCCGTGATCTTGCAGTGGCTGAAAAGATTCTGAAGGCTGGGGCGCACCGTGTCATCTTTGGAAGTGTGGCCTGTGATTCTCCGGAGACGATCGATGAAGCGATAAAGAAATTCGGACCG
>CAIVGD010000397.1 GCA_903905395.1 uncultured Verrucomicrobiota bacterium | reverse complement strand
TCCACGATGTTGACCGGGATCTCCGGATCAAAAACTTCCCTCATCTTTTCCCAAACTTTCTTCTCGTCCGCCGCTTCGCCTGAATCCGTGGCAGGAGCACTCGAAATCACGATTGCCAGACCCAGCGCATCCTGATCTTTCTCCTCGATCCGAGCCAAACCAAAAACCCCAGCCACGGTATGACTCCCCCCCAGCGACTGTGTCAGCGTGACCTCCAAACCCTTTGGCAAAATAAGCGGAGAACCCGCCGGAATGGCCGTCGCTGGAACTTCGCGCAAAAGTTTCGTCTGTTTTCCTGGTTTCATGATTTTATTTTTTTAAAAAAGAACATCTCCCTCTCCTCCCAGTGTTTCATCGGTAACACCCCTAGCGATTCCACTTCGAAGGGTGAAAACCCACGGCAAGTCCTGTGGATTCTCATCCTGCCAACCCCTGCAAAGCCCGGATATCCATGGCCTCCTCCTCCGAAGTGCGGGGACTCTTGCCGCGCGAGGCGGAGGTGAGCATCTTTCTGGATCTGGAACGCATCGCCGTAAACTTTTCCGCAACCGCCGTCCGCACCGCCTCCCCGATTTTCCTGTTGGGCAAACGCGCAATCACCTCCTCAAAAAACCCATGGGCCAGGAGCTGGGCCCCCGTCCGCGGATCAATCCCCCGGGCCATGAGATAAAAAAGCAGCTCCCGGTCTATCTGCCCCGTGGTCGCCCCGTGAGTACAGCGCACATCGTCGTTTAGGATCTCAAGTCCCGGCATCGAATCTGCCTCGGCCTCAGGGTTGAGAAGAAGATTCCGGTTGTTCTGATAGGCATCCGTTTTCGACGCTCCCGGTGCGACTCGAATGAGACCTTTGAAAATCGATTTTGACCGGTCATCCAGCGCATTCTTGTAGAGCAGGTCGCTCCATGTGTTCGGCACATCGTGACACTGCAGGGTCCGCTGATCGAACTCCTGCCGATCCTTGCCCACGGAAAGACCTAGCATCTCGCTCCGCGCCCCGCTCCCCGCCAGCGTGCTCCGACTTTCCTGTCTCGCATAAGCCGCTCCCAAATTCACGAAAAGAGTACGTGCCTCCCCGTCTTTTTCCACCCGCGTCGAATTCAACTGAAAACTTGTCACATTGGAGCCCCAGCGCTGGAAGCAGATGTAATTCACTTTTGCCCCGGGCCCCACCAGGAGGTCGTTCAACCCGCAGGCCAAGCCTTTTCCTTCGGGATCGGCCGAGCCAAGAAAATCAACCACCGTAACTTTCGAATTCTCCCCCGCCACAATCAGAGTATGCGGAAATACCGCCGAATCGTTTCCGTCCAGCCAATGAAAGGAAACCAAGGGCAGTTCCACCTCCACATTTTTCGGGACATGGATGAGCACTCCGGCCGAAGCGTGGGCCGCGTGCAGGGCGGCAAACTTCTGCGCCCCCAGATCCACCGGATGTGCCATGAAATATTTTTTGAGCAAAGCGGGATGTTTTTCCAGCGCCCCGCTCAATGATTCAAAAACGACCCCCTTCCGAGCAAGTTCCTCCGCTCCCTCCAGCTGAAAAAGACGGTCGTTGGCGAAAACTGCCTTGGCCGCATGGGAAAAAGATGGGGTACTTTTCTCCGCCCAAGCGGCGTCCGCCGTCTCTCCTTTCCTCCCAGGCTGGAAATCCCCCAGCTGGATGGCGTCGATCGTGGCAAAGCGCCAGTCCTCATCCTGCCGGCGCGGCATAGGCGTGGCCTGGAATTTTTTCCAAGCCTCCGCCTGCCGTCCCTGCCACCAAGCGGGAACCAAAACTCCGTTACGGGCCGGCGGCATTGGGCCGTTTTTGACCATCACGGAGGGAGTGGCGCTCAGGCACCGTTGTTGCCGATGGCTTCGACGGGACAGCCTTCCATCGCCTCTTTGGCGAGCTTCTGCTCTTCCGGCGTGGTGGGTTGGTTGTAGACGAACGAGAAGCCCCCGTCCTCATTACGCTTGAAGCTGGCCGGGGCCGTCTCGCGGCACAGGTCGCAATCAATGCACTGGTTGTCTACGTAGTATGCCCCAGCAACGTTGTCGGGGTAGCGGTTTGCGGAATCGGCCATGATTAGTGTTCTCCTCTTGGATGGTGTTAGCTGCATTCAGCCCACCGACCCCTCCATCTCGAGGTCGATGAGCCGTTTCAATTCCACACTATATTCCATCGGGAACTGGCGTACGAGTTCGTTCACAAACCCATTTACGCTCAGGCTCATCGCCTGGCCTTCCGATAATCCCCGCTGCTGCATGTAAAAAATCTGCTCCGCGCTCACCTTGGAAACACTGGCTTCGTGCTGGACGGAGTTCCCCTCCCCGCGCGTGACGATGGCGGGGTAGGTGTCGGTTCGTGATTCGGAGTTGATCAACAGTGCATCACACTCGGTGTTGTTCTTGCACCCCTTCAGATGTCTGGGGATGTGGACAAGACCCCGGTAGGTGGCCCGGCCAGATCCGATGGAGATCGATTTTGAAATAATGTTGGAAGTCGTCTCATCCGCCGCGTGAATCATCTTGGCCCCGGTGTCTTGGTGTTGGCCGTTATTCGCCAAGGCGATGGAGAGCACCTCCCCGCGGGACTTGCGCCCCTTCAAGACCACGCCCGGATACTTCATCGTCAACCTTGAACCGATGTTACAGTCGATCCACTTAATCTCCGCCTCCTCGTGGGCCAATCCGCGCTTCGTCACCAGATTGAAAACGTTCGGACTCCAATTTTGCACGGTGATGTACTGCAGTTTGGCTCCTTTCATGGCGACCAACTCCACCACCGCGCTGTGCAGGGTGACGGAATCAAACTTCGGGGCGGTGCAGCCCTCCATGTAGGTCAACTCGGCGCCCTCATCCACGATGATCAGTGTCCGCTCGAATTGACCGAAGTTCTCCGCATTGATCCGGAAGTAGGCTTGCAGGGGATGTTTCACTTTCACGCCCTTGGGCACATAAATAAAAGATCCGCCGGAAAACACGGCGCTGTTCAGCGCGGAAAATTTGTTGTCCCCCGTTGGGATAACCTTGCCGAACCATTTTCGAAAAATTTCCGGGTGCTCCTTTAGTCCTTCGCGACTCCCGACGAAGACCACCCCCTGCTCCGCCACCGCTTTCTTGATGTTCGAATAGGCGGCTTCGCTATCGAATTGCGCCTCCACCCCGGCGAGGAATGCGCGCTCTTTTTCCGGGATGCCGAGCCGTTCGAAAGTTTTCTTCACATCATCCGGCACCTCGTCCCACGAACGCTTCGGCTTGGCTCCTTTCGAAAGGTAGTAGCGGAAATCGTCGAAATGGATATTTTCCAGATCCTTACTCGCCCAATGCGTAGGCAGTGGCTTGTCCTGAAACACCTTCAGGGCTTTCTTGCGAAATTCCCTCACCCAATCCGGATCGCCCTTGGTATCACAGATGTAATCGATCGTTTTTTCCGTCAGGCCAGTTCCCGCATCAAAGGCATAATCCTCGGGGTAGGAAAAGTTTCCTTGGTCTTGGTCGATCTGTAAGTCCGGCTTGTCTTGGGCGACGATTCCACTCATGGCTCCGGTTCCTTTCAGGCGGGGACAGGGGTTTCCACCCAGTCGTAACCCTTCTTTTCCATCTCTAGAGCCAATTCTTTCGGACCGCTTTTCACAATCCGCCCCGCGGCCATCACGTGGACCACGTCGGGCACGATGTAATCCAAAAGGCGTTGATAGTGGGTGATGACGAGAATGCCCAGATTGGGACCCCGCAGGCTGTTCACCCCGTGGGAGACCACCTTGAGCGCATCGATGTCCAAGCCCGAATCGGTCTCATCTAGCACCGCATACTTCGGCCCAAGCATCGCCATCTGCAGGATCTCGTTGCGTTTCTTTTCCCCGCCGGAGAAGCCGTCGTTCACTGAACGGGAAGTGAATGAGCGGTCGATCTTCAGCAGATCCATTTTTTGGTAGAGTTCGTTATAATATTCCACCGCGTCGATCTCCTCCCCCTCGGCCCGGCGGGCATTGAGCGCGGCCCGCATGAAATTGGCGATGGTCACCCCTGGAATTTCGCTCGGGTACTGGAAGGCAAGAAACAGCCCGGTCCGAGCCCGCACGTCGGGAGCCAGCCCGAGAATGCTTTCCCCATCGAGAAGCACATCCCCGCCTCTGACCTCATAATCGTGATGTCCGGCCATGACCTTGGCGAGGGTGCTCTTGCCCGAGCCGTTCTTGCCCATGATCGCGTGCACCTCCCCCTTGGGCACGGTGAGGTTCAGTCCGTGGAGAATCTCCTTTTCCCCAATTCCGGCTTTCAGTCCTTTGATTTCGAGTGTGTTCTTCATTTTTCTTGTCCTTTTGCCAAATGCCCTCGGAAAACGAGTTCCACCGAGTCGGCGCTGTATTCGCCCGACAACATCTTGGCTAAATTCTGCATCATCCCATCCGGCACGGGTACATCATAGACCCTCCCCGTTTCCCGGCAATGAAAGTGAGCGTGCGGCGAGAGGTTCGGGCAGTATCGGGTCGGTTCTCGTTCGATGTTCACCTGTTTGACCAGCCCACAGGAAACGAGCGCCTCCAGGCAATTGTAGACCGTGGCCATCGAGATGGAGGGCATGCGCGACTTGGTGCGGGTATAGACTTCGTCGGCCGTGGGATGATCCCGGTCATCCAGGAGAACACCGAAAACCGTTTCACGCTGGGGCGTTGTTCTATGACCCGAGTGACCGAGCGCATCGCTCAATGCACCCCGGTCCATCTGTTTTAGCTGATTCATCAGCCCGCAAGTATTGTTTAGAATTATTCTAAGTCAAATTAAAACTGTGAGATCATAGATCTAACTCTGAAATCTTCATACAAAACCCTATCCACCAACATATTCCGCTGGGTCAGAGGTCGGGATTTACAATTTCGCGCGTTCCCTATCCGACCACACCTTACAAATCCCCTTCATTCGCGAGAGAATATAGTACGTCGTCTGACTCCTCACCCTAACCAACTGCGCCCCGACAATCTTCGCCACAAAATCACTCTCCAACTCCAGCACCTCCTTCGGCCTTACCCCCTCCAGCCCTTTGCACAAAATCGCCGCCATCGCTTTGGTCAAAGTCTGTACCTGCGGCCCCAATGTCATCCGGAAGTGACTCTTCCCCTCCCCATCCACTTTCAAAAACACACCAACCGTGTCGGCACACTCTTCATCCTTCCGCACATCCTCCAAATCAAACTTCTCCCCATCCGCCGGCTCGCATGATTTCGCCGTCAGACTATAGGAAACCAGACTCTCCCTCTTCTCCTCATCGGGCAGTTGCTCGAACAGCGAAACAATCTGCTGCAGTTTCTCCGGGTAACTCAATTCCCGCCTCCCCCGGCACGCTTCTCCACATCCGCTCGCGTCCAATCCCAAAGCAGATCCAACTCCTTGGTCAGCTCTTTTTTGGCCTTCGCCAAGTCCTCCTGGGGTCCCACCTTCCGCTTTCCGAAAAAGTAACACTTCATCTTCGGTTCGGTGCCCGACGCCCTCACCGCCACTCGAAATCCGTTACCCAAATCAAACATCAGCATCTTTTCCTTGGGAATCTCCTCCCCGTCCACATCCCGATGCGTGCCTTTCTCATAATCCTGCACCCCCAGAACCTTCCGGTTGCCCCACTCCTTCGGTGGACTTTTCTGATAACTCTCCACCGCTCGCGCGATCTGCTTCGCCCCTTCCGCCCCCGGCATCTCCATCGTCCCCAGTTTTTCCAAATATAGCCCATGCTTCCGATAAATTTGATCCATCTCCTCGAGTAAGTTTCGCCCGTGCGACTTGGCCCACGCCGCCACTTCCACCAACATCAAAGCCGCCCCGTTCGCATCTTTGTCCCGGACGAAATCCCCCCCGCTGTACCCGTAACTCTCCTCCCCTCCAAAAACAAAAAAGGTGCTCTGCTCAATCCGCTTCCTTCTCCACTCTTCCGCAGTCACCTTCCCCCGCCCGCCCGCCTTTTTTTCATAAATCCCAAGCTTCGCCCCGATATATTTGAACCCCGTCAACGTCTCCACACACTTCATCCCCGCCGAGTTCGCCATCTCCTTTTGCAGGTCGGTCGTCACAAAAGTTTTGATGAGACAACAGCTTTTTTCATCACCGGATCGGATCCAACCCTTCGCCCTCATCCGCTCGATCCGATACGACGCCAACAATGACCCGATCTGGTTCCCGGTAAGCAGTTGGTAATTGCCGGTTCCATCCCTCACCGCCACCCCCATCCGATCCGCGTCCGGATCCGTCGCCACCACCAAATCCGCCTTCGCCCTATTCGCCTGATCAATCCCCATCGCCAAGGCCTCCCCATTTTCCGGATTCGGTGACTTGACCGTCGGAAACCTTCCATCACCCACCGCCTGATCCTTCACCAAAGAAACCTTCACGCCCGCCCGCTCCAACAAGGTCGGCACAATCCGCACTCCCGTTCCATGCAGAGGAGAAAATACCACCCGCAAATTAGCCCCCTCGTTTTTCAACATCTCCTCTTCCAGTATCAACTCGCGCAGGGCGAGGAGATACGCCTCATCCACCTCGGGACCCAATACGACGACTTTGCCGCCATCCTTCGCTTGCGGATTCACGTTCGGTTCCCTCACCGCTCCCACCTCCCCAATAATCCCCGAGGCGTGCGGTTCCACAATCTGCGCCCCATCGGAGAAATATACTTTGTACCCGTTGTCGTGCGACGGGTTGTGACTCGCCGTCACTTCCACCCCCGCTTGCGCTCCCAAATGGCGAACCGCAAACGAAAGCTCGGGCGTTGACCGATCTTCCGCAAAGAGATAAGCCGTCCCACCCGCCGCAGCCACAGTCCGCGCCGCCAGTTCGGTAAATTCCTTCGAAAAAAACCGCGTGTCATGGGCGAACACCACCTTAGCTGCCTCTCCCTTGAAGTTCTTTTTTAAATAATTCACCAGCCCCTCCGTCGCCCGGGCCACGTTCTCGTAGTTCATGCAGTTGGTCCCCGCCGCCGGAAACTCGGGCCGACCCAGCGCCGTCGGTTTCCCTTTTTCTGCCTCGGTCACCACCTGACCTATCGTCCGCCCCCTCAAACCTCCCGTCCCAAAAGCCAATGTTCTGAAAAACCGGTTGTTCAACTCCGCCCACTCCCCCCCCTGCACCAAAAAAGCCAGACTCGCCCGGATATAGGAGCTCTCCGATTGGTTCGACAACATTTTCAGAATATTTCCGCCCGATTCGACCGAGAGCTGGCCTGCTTGCATCGCCCCTCCCACCTTCTCTGCGAGATCATTTCTCATGGGACTCCTTTCTACCCATTCCATGATCCGCGGGCGAGATTCCCATCGGAAGATTCGCTCGCTCCTTACACCCCTTCCCACCCCAAATCCCACGTTTAAACACGCTTTCGCATTCCGCATTCCGAATTACCCTGATTTCCATGCCCCTTACAAAATATCTCTGCCAACGCTGCACGAACTGCTGCCGCTGGCCGGGCTTCGTCAAGGTTACCGAACTGGAGATCACCGATATTTCCAAGTTTCTCGGCATGGAGGAGCGCGATTTCATCGAGAAGCACACCCGCCTCCGACCAAAACGCAATGGCCTCGCCTTGATCGAGCAACCCGACGGTGCCTGCATCTTCCTCGAAGGCCAAGATTGCCGGATCCAACCCGTCAAACCCCAACAGTGCCGCGACTTCCCTAACGCCTGGACCTTTCCAGGTTGGCGCGATATCTGTATGTCTACCGAGATTCCGGCAGTAAAATAAATCCCGTCCTCCTGTCCCCGATTACTTCGCTTTTTCGGCCCTGATGCATCCAGTGCCATAACCCGATCAGCGCACAGAACAGCGCATCCGTTTTATCTTCCACCGGTTTCGACCAGGGCTCTTGTAGCAACTGCCTCACCTCCTCCCCGATCTTCACCTTGGCGAACTTTTCCCGAAGCATCTTTCTCATCAGTTTTTGCAATCTCACAAACTCCTTCCTCCGCTCCACCACCTTTCCTTTCTTATATTTCACAATCCTTGAAAGCCCAAACATCCGCACCATAGCCGGATGCGGATACACTTCGGTCACAGTCTTTTTTCCAACGCTGGTTTCCCACCCCACCTGAAATCCGGTTCTTTGCATAAGCCGGGCCAGACGCGGGGGCCGTGGGCACTTCGTCGAGTTCGCCGGATGACACGCCGCGTGCTCCCGGTGGAACATCCGGTGCGTCAACCGATCTACCGGTCTCGTTCCCGTCCTGTTGGGGCAAACGATCGGTGCATCCACCGCGACAAAAACAGACCGATACCCACGGCTTCTTTCCCTTAACAACTCCATCAACTCCCGATCCCCTTGCGGATACCCAAAACCGACGACTTCCCCTCTTTTCCCTCCCCACTTCAACAAGCAAACCCCGTCGTGCTTTTTCTCCCCCCAGGCTAAATCCACCCCGATCAGCAGAACTTTCAACACTTCTTCTGGTCGGTGCGAAGAAGCAATACCGGAATATTCACCGAGTGCCGCACTTCGCTCGACGCGCTCCCAAACAACACGTCCTCCATCCAACGATGACCATGCGTCGTCATCGCCACCAAATCACAACCCGTCTCTTTCACCGCCCTCACCAACTCCGGTCCCGGCTTGCCGTACCCCAGTCGCCACGTCGTCGGAATGCCCTTTCTCCTCATTTGCTTCGCGCATTTTTCCAAATACTCCCGGTCCTCCCTCACCTCCTTGGAATCACTCTCCTCCCCGTAGAAACGCGCGGACCATCCATCAGCGATATGAATCAGAATCAGTTCGCTCCCATGCGTCTGAGCCAGCTTCTGAACGTGCCGTAGAATACTCTTGTCGTGTTCGGTTCCCTCCAGCGGAACTAAAATCTTTTGATACAGGCTCCTATTCATGCCGATATCCATCCTACTATCGTTTCGTAGATCAGCCACCCATTCAGGCCCGTCAGTAAAGTCGCCACCCCCCAAGCCGCCATCTTCCAAAATGGCTTCGTCACCATCTCCCCCATCAAATCTTTCCGCCCGGTGAAATAAATCAGGGGAATCACCGCAAAAGGCAACTGAAGACTCAAAATCACCTGGCTCAAAATAAGAAGATCATAGGTCCCTGCCTCCCCACGCCAAAGAATCACCCCCACCG
>CAIVGD010000396.1 GCA_903905395.1 uncultured Verrucomicrobiota bacterium | reverse complement strand
GCTGTTGTGGCCCAAGTTCTCCATCGCAAAGCGTTCCGGCATCCCCGCCGTCTTCGCGCGCTCAGCCCAGGCATATCTATAACTGTGCAAGGTGACGCCAGTGATTTTCAGTTGCCGGCAGCGCTGCTTGAATTCCGTTGCCCGGTCGCCCGCGCGAACGGATGACAGGTAGGGGAACAGGGGACCTTCGCTGGGTAAATCTTTGAGCAGGTTCAACGCTTCGCTGCCGAGATGCACCAGCACGGGCACGCCGGTTTTCTTGCGGAAGAAACTGACCGTGTTGTTTTGCCAGTCCACATCCTCGCCCTTCAAGCATGCGATGTCGCCCTGGCTGCCGCCCAAGTGCCAGCATAACTGATAGAGCATTTTGCGTTCGGGGTTCACTTCCTCCGCGATGATCATCTTGTGCTCATCCAGTGTGATGGCGCGTTTCCGAACAAACTTAACATAAACCTCCTAAACTGCCTTAACCTGGTTTAACCCGCTTACTGAAGATTTCACTGAAGGTTTAATGGGCACATTTTTGGGACTTACTTGACCGGATGGCACTGATTTGATGTAGGCGATGGAAAAGAACCGCAAGACCTTCTGCAAGATCTTCCTTCTGACTCACGACGTCATCAGGTAATTGCAACTTCGTGGGTGTAAAATTCCAAATCCCCTTGATGCCGGAGCGCACCATCAAATCGACGGTTTCCTGCGCGGATTGGGCGGGGACGGTCAATACGCCCAGTCGAATTTCACCGCGGCAGACAAAGGGAATCAATTGGTCCATAGCCTGAACCTTGCGACCGTGAACCCATTTTCCAATAATTTTGGGGTTGCAGTCGAATGCTCCTACCATGCGGAATCCGAAATCATGAAAGCCCTGGTAGCCGAGCAGCGCCGTGCCCAGACTGCCGACACCGACCAGCACGGCTTTGGTCTGGTTGTCCCAGCCGAGAAACCGCTCGATGATGGTGATTAACTCGGCGATGGGAAAGCCGATGCGCGGTGTGCCTACCGCACCGGTCATGGCCAGATCCTTGCGCACTATGACCGGCTCCAGATTATGCACCCTCGCCAGCACGGTGCCGGAAACATGCTCCTGCCCCTCCGCTTGCAAGACCCGCAACAATTGTAAATACGCCGGCATCCGCTTGATGCAGGGCAGGCCGGCTTTTCGCGCCCCGGCCATGTGCCGGAGCATGGTTTCGGGAAAGGCGGTTTTCTGCCCTGCCGGAACCGGGGTTAATGCGGTGGCGCGATAGGTTTTGGGTCGCTGGATGGGTTTCATGTTCGGTGAAATATATCGATTGATAAATGATATATCGAGTATGCATTACCGATATAAGAATATTGATTAAAACGACAGGAAAATATGGATATTTGTCGCGCGCCGGCGTTTTTAATTCAGGCGGAAACTGTAAACTATCCAATATCCATTGCGAAAACCTGGCATATTTGCCACCTCTAATCTTTTGGAAGACGCCACCTAATACATGCTTGCGGACCTGCAAAAAAATTGACATGCCTGAAAAACGATGTTTAATAGAGAAAAATTTATTGATATAACAATCGCGATATGACTGCCAAATGCCAGCTTGGACGACCGGACGGGACGTCTGTAAAAGTCGTCTCGGAACCGACCTTGAAGCGGCTGCCGCTGTATCATCGATTCCTTAAGGAATGGCAAGCCGTCGGGCATGCGACGGTATCCTGCACCGACATCGCTCAGGATTTGGATCTGGATCCGACGCAGGTGCGGAAGGATCTTGAATCCATTGGCGTGGCCGGCCGCCCGCGCATCGGCTATGTGCTCGCGAATATGATCGAGGGGCTGGAACATTTTCTCGGCTGGAATAACATCAACGACGCTTTTCTCGTCGGTGCGGGCAGCATGGGGTCGGCACTTTTGGGCTATCGTAAATTTGAACAGTGCGGCTTGAAGATTGTGACCGCTTTTGACCTAGATCCCTCAAAAAACGGCACCAAAATCCACGGCAAGCACGTGTTGCCGCTCGAGAAGCTGCCCAATCTCGCGCAGCGGATGCACATACTCATCGGCATCATCACGGTGCCAGCGGCAGAGGCGCAGGCAGTGGCCGATTTGATGGTGGAGGGCGGCATTCGCGCGATCTGGAATTTTGCGCCGATCCGCCTGCACACGCCAGCGCACGTCATCGTTCACAACGAGGATCTTTACTGTTCCCTCGCCGCGCTTTCGCAAAAACTATTTGCCACCTTGCAAAATCAACCCCAAAAAAACGGGTTAAAATCCAGACCCGCCGCCACCGCGGCCCTTTCCCATTAACCACCAACATTAAATGCGCGCTAAACCAAAGCTTGATTGTAACGGCAGAAAGTTTGTGAAAGTTTTCACAATCCTTGAAAAACACGGACGTAAACCCTCGCGGCTGGTGCCGATTCTCCAGGCGGTGCAGGAGGAATACCGCTATCTGCCGAAGGAAGT
>CAIVGD010000395.1 GCA_903905395.1 uncultured Verrucomicrobiota bacterium | reverse complement strand
TTCCCGATATGGTGCCCGTGGAACAAATTATCGTACTCTATAGCCATGCGACATTGTTTGTCTGCCCATCGGTTTACGAACCCTTCGGCATCATCAACCTGGAAGCCATGGCCTGCGGCACCCCGGTGGTTGCAGCGGCCGTGGGGGGCATCCCCGAAGTTGTGGTTCACGGTCAAACCGGAATCTTGGTTTCCTTCGATCCGGTCAGTAGCGCCGACCCGGAGCCCTTAAGGCCGGAACAGTATGCCAGAGATCTGGCGGCAGCCATCAATGAGCTGCTGCGCGCACCGGAGAGACGACGAATTATGGGAGCCAAATCCCGCCAGCGGGTTGAATCGCACTTCCGCTGGGAAGCCATTGCGCAGCAGACGCTGGAATACTACGAAGAATTATGTGAAAATTTGAAAGGTGTCAAGCGATGAATTGCTTTGTTTCAAAGGATATGGTGGTCACATATCGCCTTCAGATGGGTACGGGTTTAAGCTTTGAACGGGTATGCGATTTGCTTCCGTACTTTCGCAATCTGGGGATCAGCCACCTTTATCTTTCTCCATGTCTCAAAGCGGCTGCCGGTAGTACACATGGATATGATGTGGTGGATCCTTCGCAGGTGGATCCCCGATTGGGGAGTCAGGAAGGATTTGACCGGCTGTGCCAGGCATCGGCTGAGTTCGGAATTGGTTTGGTGTTGGACATCGTTCCCAACCACATGGCTGCCGTCTGCCGACAGAACCGGTGGTGGTGGGATATCCTGATGAACGGCATCCAGAGCTGTTATGCGGAGTTTTTCGATATTCGCTGGGATCATCCGGACCCATTGCTGCACGGCAAGGTTCTGCTGCCGGTACTTGGAGATGAGCCTGACCGCTGCCTGGAATCCCGGCAGATTCAAATCCGCCGCAGCGGACAGGAGATTCACCTGGTTTATTTCGAACACGAATTTCCGGTCTCATCCCGTTCAATGCCGGATCTGCTGCAAGCCGCAAGGGGGACTTCCGCACACCCATGCCTGATACAGCTTGCCGAAACGCTTGCGGAGGAAGCGGCATTGGATGCTTCAATTGCGGCGATCAATGCGAGCCCCCTACACCTGAAAAGGTTTCTGGATCATCAACATTACCGTCTTGGTTTCTGGCGTATGGCCAACCGGGACCTCAATTACCGTCGTTTTTTCGACATCCATCAGTTGGTCGGCATTTGTGTGGAAAAGGAAGCTGTTTTCGCGGCCACCCACGAGCTGGTGCTTAGCTGGGTCAACGAGGGGCGGATTGACGGGCTGCGTATCGACCACCCGGACGGGCTGCGTGATCCCACGTCGTATTTGGTGCGCCTCCGGGCGGCAGCTCCCAGGACGTGGGTCGTGGTTGAAAAAATTCTGGAGCCAGGGGAAATCCTTGCTTCCGAGTGGCCGGTTGCCGGAACCACCGGCTATGATTTTCTGAATCTTGTTAATGGTCTGTTCGTGGATCCCCGGAACGAAAGGCTCATGACGGACTTTTATGGAGAATTCACGGGCCAGTCAACCGACTACAGGGAAGTTTCGCAAGAAAAAAAAAGCCAGGTGCTGGAGATTCTCTTTGGCGGCGAGTTGTCCTACCTTGAAAGCCTATTACAGGACAGCGGCAGTCTGCACCCTGATTTTAGCTCCTTACGGCGGGAAGATGTCCGGCTTGCTCTGGCGGAAGTCATTGCGTGTTTTCCGGTTTATCGGACCTATATCCGGCCGGATATGGGCGAAGTCGGCGCCAAGGATCGGGTGGTTGTCCTGGAAGCCATAACCGCCGCCATGCGCCGGCAGCCGGGTATCGCTCCCGATTTGTGGCGGTTGATTGAGAACATTTTGCTGTTGGCGCACACCGGAAAGACGGAGAGTGAATTCGTTTGTCGGTTTCAGCAACTGACGGGACCTGTCATGGCCAAGGGCGTAGAGGACACGGCGTTTTATTGCTTCAATCGACTGATCTCCCTGAATGAAGTCGGCGGAAATCCGGAGAAATTCGGCGCCTCGCCGGATGATTTTCATACGTTCTGTCTTCGGATTCAGTCGGAGTGGCCTCAGACTATGCTGGCCAGCGCCACACACGATACCAAGCGCGGTGAAGACATGCGGTTGAGAATTGGGTTACTGTCTGAGATTCCGGAGCCATGGATCCATGCGGTTCGGCGCTGGTCAAGGATGAATGCCAGCTTTCGCCGCAACGGTTTTCCCGATGCCAACACGGAGTACTTTCTGTACCAGACCCTTGTAGGCGCCTGGCCCATCGGACGCGATCGGCTGGTGTCCGCCATGCTGAAGGCTGTTAAAGAGGCCAAGATGTACACTTCGTGGATGGATCCGGACCCGGTTTTCGAGGAAGCCGTCCTGGCATTTTCCGAAGCAGTGCTGGAGAATGCGGATTTTACAACAGACCTGACGGATTTTCTCGAACCATTGGTCTGGCCTGCGGTGGTCACCTCCCTGTCGCAGACCCTGATTAAATGTACGGCCCCTGGGGTGCCGGATATTTATCAGGGGACCGAGCTTTGGGACGGCAATCTGATGGACCCGGACAATCGCCGATTGGTGGACTTCGATAAGCGCTGCCAGTTTCTGAATGAGATTGGTACGCTCTCCCTTGACGAGATATTGAACCGGCATGCCGAAGGGTTACCGAAACTCTTTCTACTTCAGCAGGCGCTGCTGGTTCGCAGGCAGTGCGCCGATGCGTTCGGGCCCAAGGGGGACTACCGTCCCATGTCTGCAAAAGGGGAATGTTCCGACCATCTGGTGGCATTCATGCGCGGTGGGCGCGTGGTGACGCTTGCGCCGAGATTGGTACTCGGTCTGGGCGGTGATTGGAAAAACACGGTCATTGAACTGCCTGCGGGAAGCTGGCGGAATGTGTTCGGTGGAGACCGTTTTGAAGGCGGAGCCCAAGAACTGTCGCGGATTCTGGCGCGTTTTCCTGCTGCGCTGCTTGTTCGGGAAGGATAAAATCCAATGATCCGGTAGATCAGGTGCGACCGAAAGTAACGGTCATTTCGAGCAGGCGTTCCACCGGTAGAGCATCGAATTGGCTGTCTGTCATGCGCCAAAGCCAGTTGCCGCGAGCCTTCCCCGGCGTGTTCATGCGTGCGGCCGCGCCCAATCCAAGTAAGTCCTGGGCGGGGATGATGGACCAGCGGGCCGGTGACAGCATGGCGAAGCGAATCAGATTCCAGGCGGTCTCCCGGGCAAAGTCCATGCAGCCTGAAATGACAGACAGGCAGTGCTTTTCGCTGCGCGATGCCTCTTTTTCTAACCATCCCATCACCGTGTTGTTATCGTGGGTTCCGGTATAAACCACGCAGTACTCCGGGATGTTGTGGGGAGCGTTGGGGTTGTTAGCCGGGTTGCCGGAAAAACCGAACATCAGCACCCGCATCCCGGGGAATCCGTATCGCTGCATGGTTTCGCGGACATCGGCGGTTATATGTCCCAAGTCCTCGGCCACCAGCGGCAACGAAACGAATCGGCGTTGAAGTTCGGAAAAAAAGTCTTCAGATGGAGCATCCACCCACTTACCGTGTTTGGCGGTGGTCTCTCCGGCCGGTACCTCCCAATATGCCACCAGCCCCCGAAAATGGTCGATGCGCACGGCATCGCAAACGGCCGTTTGGTGTGCGATGCGATGGAACCACCAATCATATCGGGTCTTTTGGTGGATATCCCAGTTGTACACGGGATGGCCCCAGAGTTGACCGTCGGCGCTGAAATAGTCCGGGGGGACACCGGAGACGCTGAGGGGCCGGTGTAGTCGGTCCAGTTTGAAGAGCTGGCGATGCGTCCAGACATCCGCACTGTGGAACGGAACATAGATGGGAACGTCACCGAAGATGTGGATGCATTTTTCCCGGCAATAGCTCTTAAGTTTCAACCACTGACGGTGAAAGAGGTATTGCTCGATCATCAGCTTCTCAACGGCATCATGAAGCGATTCCCTAAGACGCGTGATTTCGTTAGCCTTTCGCATTCGGGCTTTAGGCGGCCACCGATCCCAGGAAACATCAGCATGACGTGCGGACAGCGCGCAGAACAGGGCATAGTCTTCGATCCAGAAGGCATTCTCGACGCAAAATTGTTCATAGCAGATGTTGGGCATTTGCTGCCGGAATCGCCGGCAGGCTTTTTCCAGCAAATGACGCTTGAACGTCACGACAGCCTCATAGTCAACCCGTCCCATCTGCAGACGGCCTGGCGGATGCAGATCCGTGCGGTCGATCAAGCCTTCCGCAGCGAGGGCCTCCGGGCTGATCAGCAGCGGGTTGCATGCGAAGCACGATATGCTGTGGTAAGGCGAATGACCGAAGGCGGTCTCAGTCGGATTCATGGGCAGAATTTGCCAGATCCGCTGTCCGGCGGCATGCAGAAAATCCACAAACCGGAATGCCCCGGGGCCCATATCTCCGATCCCGAAGCGCGAAGGCAGACTGAAAATGGGCAGCAAAACCCCGCTGGAGCGAGAAAGCATGGTGTATCCTTTTTATTCAGTCTTCATACCGATTTTGGCTCCCAGCGCTCGGAAAATATCGACCCATTCTTCAGCCTTTATTTCGTGATGATTCGCCTTTTTTTTCATCTGAGGGAGGATTTGTTTGAAAATGTGGTAATAGATGTTTTGAACGGTGCGCAGGTTGACATCGAAAGGAAAATCCGGCAGCAGGCCGGCGATGGTGTCAAGTTGCTGTAGTGCTGCCATTTCGGTTGGCAGTAGTTGAAAATCCTCGGCGGTCTGCTCCATGCGTTTGCGAATCGCGATTTCCAGGAAAGCTGCATCC
>CAIVGD010000394.1 GCA_903905395.1 uncultured Verrucomicrobiota bacterium | reverse complement strand
TTGGAAGTTTAGGTAGCGGCGGAATCTCTGAGGGTGGCTCCTTCCAATTAGTGACTGATCAGCCTCCAGCGGCGGTGTATTTGCGCAGGCCAGCTTTCCAAAGGAAGTGGGCTAGGAAAAGAAAAATGATGGCCCAGCCGAACTGCATACCGAGGCCGATAAGCCAAGTTTTGTGAGAGATAGTTCCGCATAGTGCCGTCGCAGGAAACCAGTATTCGTAAGCGAAGGGGAGCAGGCGTGCTACGGCGAAAATGGGAGCGGGCAGGAGATCGAGTGGGAACACGTGGCCGCCGGCGAGGAACTCGAGCGAATACACGAGAAAGATGAGGGCGCTGATATCTAGAAACCAAAAGGAGGTGAGAGAAAGGCAAAGGGTGAGGCTGAATTGAAGAAGAGCTGAACCGAGCAAGGCGGTCATACCCCGGATCGGATCCAAAGAGCCCAGTTCCAAGTGGACCACGCGGGAGAGTAGAAAAAAACAGGCCGCCACGGGGATGAGCGCGGCGGCGAGGTAGGCACAGCGTCCTGAGAGAAAAAGAGCAACGCGGTAAAGGCCGTAAGGCAGGGGACGAAGAAGGATGGGGTTGAGCATGCCTTCGCGGATTTCGCGGGAGATCTGGAAGTCGTCGTCGGCAGGAGAGCTCACCGCCTCGACGATGAGGAGGACGGCGTAGTAAGTGAGGAGGCTGGCGAGGGTGTAGTTTCCCACGGTTTCTTTCCCTTGGAAGACGGCCTCCCAGAAAACCCAGGAAACAAGGAGTGGAACGGCGCTGAAAAGAGCGCGGAGGAGATAGTTCCAGCGGTAGGCCAACTGTCGCTGGAGGCCGATGGAAAAGACGACCGGTAGAGCGCGAAGGGAAGCGATCACGGGCGGCGGCGCAGGTGGGTTGGGAGGATTCCCAATTCGGAGCGGTATTTGGCGATGGTGCGGCGGGCGATTGGAATTCCCCGTTCCCGGAGCATTTCCTCGAGGGCGGTATCGGAATAGGGTTTGGCGGAACTTTCCCGGCCGACGATTTCCGCGAGAATTTCTTTGGCCCGGGTGTTGGCGACGGCGGGTTCGAAATCATTTTCCCCACCCAAGGCAGTGGCGAAAAAGAAGCGAAGGGGAACGACGCCGTGGGGAGTCCTCACATATTTATTGGCGACGGCCCGACCGATGGTGGTTTCGTGGACGCCGATCTCGCCAGCGACTTCCGTCATGGTTAGAGGACGGAGGGCGGAGGGACCTTGCGAAAAATAGTCGGCCTGGCGGTTGGCGATGACTTCGAGGAGTTTCTGGAGGGTTTCCTGCCGGCGTTCGAGCGATTGCAGGAGAAAGCGGGCGGAGCGGATTCTTTCCTTGAGGTAGGAACGGGTCTGCTCGTCGGCCGAACCGTCCCCGAGAAGATCTTTGTACACGTCGCTGATGCGGAGGCGTGGCAAGAGATCTCCTTCCAGCAAGGGAAGCCAACGATTTCCGTCTAGGACAAAGGATGCCTCGGGGCGGACGACGAGGTCGGGTCGGTCGGGGGCGAAGGCGGCGCCGGGTCGCGGGGAAAGGTGGGCTATGAGCTCGGCGGCTGCGGTTATGGAATCGGCGGAGGTGTTCAAGGAGGAAGCGATCTCCGCGAATTTGCGCCGGCTGAGGAGTTCGAAATGATACCGGACGATTCGGGCTTCCAGAGAATCGTCACGACCCCTGGCGTGAAGTTGGAGGAGCAGAGCTTCGGGCAGGGAGCGGGCGGCAATGCCTGGGGGGTGAAAGGACTGGACCAGCGCGAGAGATTGGGCGGCGATTTCCATAGAGACCTTGGCGGCGGCGGTGATTTCCGAGAGTTCGGCACGGAGGAAACCGTCCTCGTCCAGGTTGCCGATAATTTCCGATGCGGCGGCGCGGGTGGCGGGATCCACTGCGGTGAGAGTCAGTTGGGATTCGAGGTGGTCGGTGAGGGATTCGGGGAGGACTTTCGATTCGAGGAGGGCCTGGCGGGGATCCAAGCGGGGATGGTCTGGGCGGGAAGAGGCGACGGGCCAATCGGCATTCTGGCCGAGAGGATCCGAGTCTTCGTCTTCGGGCTCGGTAGTTTCCGGGGGCTCGACCAGCAGGGGTTCTTCTTCGAGGACAGGATTTGTCTGAAGTTCGGATTGGAGGAGGTGTTGCAGTTCGAGGGCGGGGGTTTGCAGAAGTTGAAGTGACTGCTGGATCTGTGGGGAGATCGTCGTGGTTTGGTGCAGGCTGGGTTGAAGCGAAAGGGACATGGGCAATATTTAGAGATTGGGCTTTGCCTGAAAAAAGGCAAAAGGTGTTATGGCCAAGGTGACCTTAACGGTGTTGGGAAGCGGGAGCCGGGGCAATTCCCTTCACCTAGAGCATGCCGGAGAGGGCATTTTGGTGGATGTCGGCCTGAGTGCGCGGCAGTTGGAGGTGCGGATGGCAGAGGTGGGGGTTGATGCGGGGCAGATTTTAGGGATCATTCTGACTCACGAACATGGGGATCATGCGGCGGGATTGAAGACGTTTATCAAAACGAGGAAATGTCCGGTCTTTGCCACGAACGGCACGAAGGATGTTTTGGAGCCGAGCGTGGCGATGGCGGATTGGAGGGCGTTTGAGGCGGGGACCCGGCTGGAGATCGGGAATTTCAGCGTGGAAACTTTTCCTGTGCCCCACGATGCGGCTGAGCCGATCGGGATGCGGGTGTCGGTGGGGACGACGAGGGTGGGGCTGGTTTCGGATCTGGGGTATGTGACGAGGTTGGTGGTGGAAAGGTTGAGGGGGTGTACGGCGTTGGTGCTTGAGGCGAATTATGATGAGGCGATGTTGCATGCGGAAGAGAAGAGACCGTGGTCGGTGAAACAGAGGATTGCAGCCCGGCACGGGCATTTGTCCAACGAGGCGGCGGCGAAGCTGGTGGAGGAGGTGGCTGGGCCGGAGTTGAAGGAGCTTTTTTTGGGGCACATCAGTCAGGACTGCAACCGGCCGGAGCTGGCGCGGCGGGCGATTGAAGAGGCGTTGGTACGGGCGGGGAGAAAAGGGGTGCGGGTACACGAAACGAGCGCGGGCGAGGCTGGGCCAAGGATTGAAATCGAGAGTTGAAGGGCTAGGGAAAAGGATTGCGCCGGGCATTCGGCAGGGAGATAATTTGTCTTAATCGCGGGCGTAACTCAGTTGGTAGAGTGCAACCTTGCCAAGGTTGATGTCGAGGGTTCGAATCCCTTCGCCCGCTCTCTGGTGGGCGAATTTTATGTCTTCCAGAGGGAATAAAAGGATCGGCCAGGGTGTTGGGGGGCCAATCCCTTCGCCCGCTCTCTGGCGGGTGAATTTTCATGTCTTCCAGATAGGGGTATTGCTGGACCTGTCAACCGAATCACGTTTTGAGGTGTCCCGCGATAAATTCTGATGGCGGGCAGGAATACCCGCCTCACAGATGTCTTCGGTTTTAAAGTTGGAAGTCTGAGTAGGGTCGGCGCATTCAAATTGAGTCGACGGCTTTTGGGTTGGAAACAACCACTTCTTTACATAGGATTTCAGCTCCAATGATTGCGATGAATGCGCTTTGGGGGGTCTCGGTGGCCCTTTCGTGGATGTGGGGGTTGGGCCTGTTCTTCAGTGTCCAATTTTCCCTGCAGTACGGGCTGTTTGGTCTGCTCGCCTTTGCCATCCCGAACGCACTCGGGCTGATGATTTTCGGAGGTCTGACCAAGCTCATCGCTCACCGTGCTGGGAATGGTCCGGACGCATTGGGATCCTTCTTTGCGAACTGGTCTCGGCCTTATCGTCTCATCTTTTTTCTCTACCAGATTCTGGCGATCACCCTGACGATCTTCGCCCTCGTTCGGTACGGGTGGCAACCGCTCGGGCTGGAGCCCGCCGGGCTTTATCTTCTGCTCACGGTTTTGGTCATCCTCGCGGCGGCGACTTTGTTCGGGGAGGAGTTCGATATCCGGCGAATTAAGTTCAGCCACGGGGTGCTTGGTTTGATTGCGCTTGGCGCGATGCTGATCCTCTATTCGCAATTAACATCTTTGGGGAGTGGTCGGGCGATGATCAGCGGGGCGAACCCCTTTCTCGGGATGAACTTCTGGGGCTATGCGATTCCCATCTGCGTGGGATTAACTCTGGGCCCTTGGTTGGATCTCCAACAGTGGCAACGGGCGATCCAGATTCAGCGGGAGGGAAAATCATCGGCGATCAGCTATCTTTTCGGAGGTTCTCTCTTTTTCCTTCTGCTTCTCGCGCATGGAGGACTTGCCCTTTGGGTGGCGGGACAAACGGGGGGCGCGCCGATGCGGCAGGGCATCGACGGTTTGGCCTACGGGGAGGATGGCATAACCCGCTTTCTTTGGGCGGCGGCGGCGGCACATCCCTGGGCTTTCGGATCCTACATGGTTTTTCTCTGCGTGATGACATTGACCACGCTGGATAGTGGCTACATCGCGTTGCGCTGGTATTTAAGCAAGTCGGGCGGGGCGGGTCGGCCTTTCCCGCTCACTCTTTTGCCCGAAGCTTTACTGGGGTCACCCTTGCCGGCGTTGATTCTGGCGGGGCTGTTCACCATTGCGGCGGTGACTCTGAAGTTGGAGTTGGAATATTTCATGATTTTTTACGCGACCTTCTTTGTGGGGTACGCGGGGTTGGCATTGCTCCGGGCGTTTCACACGGGGCAAGGCAATGCCCTGCCTCAAGTGAAAATGTTCTGCGTGGGCAGTGTTGCGGTGGTGGTTTTTGCATACGGCTATTTTTTAATGAACCCCTGGGGAATGATCGTGGGTTCGGTTTTGCCAGTGGGCTATGTCGTCTGGTTGCTACTCAAGCCGGGATCCGCGCAGGAATTTGTCGGTGGGGTGGAGGAGTTGGAGGGAACGGCCGGTGGACCGAGCGGGGAACTGATGGTGGGCGGGGAGAAAGCAGAGCCCGGGAGGACGGTGCCGTTTCCCGATGGAGGAACGGTGGGCGGGCACGATCCGTTCGGGCATTTCGATGGGAAGTGGTTCGTCCATTCCTTTGTGGCGACCTATGCGGACACGAACTCCGTGGGGAACGTCTATTTTGGGATGTACGCCATGTGGGTGGGCAAGACGCGCGAGCTTTTTTTCAACCGTTGTTTGCCGAAATTTAATTTAAAGACGACTCCGTACTATATTCTGACCCGCTCGTTCGAGCATAAGTTCATGCGGGAGACGCGGGAGTTTGAACGGGTGAGCGTGAAGATCAAGGTAGGGGAGTACAACCGCAAGTTCGTCACCCTCGAGCATCAGATTTTCGACTCGACCGGGAATCAGTTGGGCAAAGGGAAACAGCAGTTGATCTTTGTTTCTTCGGCGGACTACAAATTGCTCGATATTCCCGACGAAGTGTACGAAGCGTTTGTCGCCTACGCGTAAGATTGGGTGGAGAGGATCAGGCCCTCGGCGATCAACTGTTCCAACGATTCGTTCACGGTGGCGGATTCTCGGCTGAGGTTCATCGCTGTGCCGTTGGCTTGGTAGGTCTCCGGCTTTTCCAGTTCCGCAGTGATTTCAGCCAGGCGGGTTTCAAGCGCAATGATCCGTTTTTCCAGATCAGAGACTTTGGCTTCGTGATTTTTCTTGAGGCGACTCTTCGCCTGCCGTTCCTCGGCTTCCGCCCGTTTCTGCTCCTTCGATTTGCGCGGCGTGGGCGCTTTGTCGCTGGAAGCGGGCGGTGCGGATTCTTCGGGCGCAGTCGGCTGGAAGTCGGCCAGACTTTCTCCTGCGGTGAGGGCGGCACGTTCCGAGGTTGCGCACGATTTATCCAGATAATACTGATAATCGCCCGCGTAGGGCGTGAGTTGGCCGGCACTGATATGCAGGACCGTGGTGGCCATAGCCCGGATGAAATGGACGTCGTGGCTGATGAAAATAAGGGTGCCTTGGTACTGATGAAGCGCGCCGATCAGGGCATCGATCGAACCGATGTCGAGGTGGGTGGTCGGCTCATCCATGAGTAAAAGATTGGGCGGATCGAGCAAGATTTTGACCAGCGCGAGACGTGACTTCTCTCCGCCACTGAGTATCCCGACGGTCTTGAATACATCATCCCCTCGGAAAAGAAAGGAGCCGAGAACGGTGCGGGCGGTCTGTTCGCTGACGGGGTTCGGCGAGTCGAGGACCGATTCGAGGACTTCGTGCTCCATATTCAGCGTGTCGCCCCGGTGCTGGGAGAAGTAGCCGACGCGCACGTTATGGCCCAGGGCGCGTTCCCCGTTCTGGATCGGCAAGCTGCCGCCGAGCAGTTTGAGGAGGGTGGATTTACCCGCGCCGTTCGGTCCCACGAGGACGGTGCGCTGTCCTCGTTCGACCTCGAAATTCAGCCCGCGATAGACGACGAGATCGCCGGTGCCCTCAACATTTTTATAAGCGTGATCCACATTCTTCAGAGTGATGACGCGCAGTCCGCTCCGCGCCGGCTGAGGAAAGCTGAATTTGATCGATCTAGTGGCCGCCAGTGGCGCCTCGATCTTGTCCATGCGGTCGATCTGCTTGAGTTTGCTCTGCGCCTGCGAGGCTTTGCTGGCCTTGGCCCGGAAGCGGTCGGCGAATGCCTGGAGTGAAGCAATTTCCTTCTGCTGGTTTTTATAGGAGGCCAGGTGCTGCTCCTCACGCGCCGCTTTTTCGATCACGTATTTCTCGTAGTTCCCGCGATAGCGGTGGAGCTTCGCCTGCGCGATTTCGACAATGGAACCGACGAGTTGGTTGAGGAACTCGCGATCGTGGGAGATCATGAGAATCGCGCCGGGATAGTTACGGAGATACTCCTGGAACCAGACGAGGGATTCGAGGTCGAGATGGTTTGTCGGCTCGTCCAGCAGAAGCATATCGGGTTCCTGCACGAGGAGTCGTGCAAGGTGGGCGCGCATGATCCAACCACCGCTGAGGGTACGGGCTGGGCGGTGGAAATCGGCATCGCGAAAAGCCAGTCCGCTGAGGATTTGTTTGGCCCTGGGCTCCAGTTGCCAACCGCCGAGGGCGCCGAAAGTGTCAAGCGCCTCGTGGTACTCCTCATTCTCGTGCGTGCCGGCGGCTTCGTGGCGCTTGATTGTCTGTTGGGCTTTGATCATCTCGGGAGAAGTGGCGCAGGCCAACTCGAGAATCGTCTCTTTCCCGATGGGGGTGCACTCCTGCGGCAGAAATCCGAGCGTGATGTTTTTTTCCAGAGCGACCTTTCCTTCATCGGGAGTCGCGTCGCCCAAGATGAGGGAGAATAGCGTGGACTTGCCCGCGCCGTTCGGGCCGACGAGGCCGATACGGTCCTCGCGGTTGACCTGGAGCGAGACGTCACTGAACAGTACGCGGCCACTGAAGGCTTTGCTGATTTTTGAAAGGGTGAGCATGACGGATTAAGGAGCCAAAGAGCACGGGTCGCACCGACCCGGGCGCTGGCGCTTATCTTCGCAGGGGAAATCGCCGTGCGGCTGTCGCGAGCTGGGGCCCGACAATTCCATCCTGAATCAGCGTTTCCATGAGGAGAGGATATAGGAAGGAGGCAGGAAAGTCCAGTTTTGGGCGGTTTCCAGCAGAGGAGGCGGCGGACGCCTCCTACAGTTTAAGTTTAAGATTAAGTTGAAGTCAGAGGGGAAGCCGCCAGTTGGAAGGTGGGAATGTGTGAAAGTAGTTTTGAAGTTGGGTTGTTAAACGTAGCGACGTGGGGTGAAGAAAAATCAGGATGAGCAGAACTGCAGGCAAAGCCAGCGCCCGAGGCGGCCGCGGCGTTGCAGTTTCCAGCCCAGATGACGTGCGGTGCGGATTAATGGATTTTCCTGGCCCTTTAGGATTCCGGAAAGGATGAGAGTGGAACCTGCCCGGCGGTGGGAATTGAGTCTGGGTAGGAGATGAAGGAGCAGGGAGTCGTAGAGGTTGGCTAGAATCAGATCGGCCCGCGGAAGTGAATCGCGCAGGGCATCCGCCTCTTGGAAATGAGAGAGGTGGGTGAGGCGATTGAGATCGGCGTTGCGGCGGGCTTCTTGGATGGCCGAGGAGTCGTTATCCCAGCCGAGGGTTCGGGCCCCGAGGCGGGCGCAGGCGAGGGCGAGGATTCCGGAACCGCAACCGAGGTCGAGCACCTCCGTGGCTGGGCGGGAGATTCGATTCACGGTGAGGAAACGGATCAAATAACGCAAACACAACCGGGTGGTGCTGTGTTCTCCGGTGCCGAAGGCCGGACCCGCGCGGATCTTGAGTCGCGGCAGGGATCGGAGTTTGGCCGGCACGGAACGGGCATCGCTGGTGACAAGGAGGTCGTGCCCGATCCGCAAATGGAATGGGGAGGATTTTCGGAGCACGAGTTTGCGAATGCGGCCTCCGTGAAGTTTTTGGAGGACACGCAGTGGGGGTATGCGTGTGGAATAAACCTGAAGTTTGGGTGGTTGGCCGGGAGTTTGGATCACGGCGGATGGAAGATCGGTCGCTGAAACGGGGAGGGAATCGAGTTCGAGGGCGTACATTCGCTGTTCGTTTAAATTGAAGTTGAAGTTGAGGTTGGCGTCGGTAAAGGAAAATGACCTCTGACCCCAATAAATTGGAAGGGGGGTGGGTTAATCGAGGGAGGGGATAGAGGCGA
>CAIVGD010000393.1 GCA_903905395.1 uncultured Verrucomicrobiota bacterium | reverse complement strand
GAGTTGTGGAACGAGGATATTGCGGAGTAGAAAAAGCATCACTCTTTTCTGCGGGATAAAATGAGCCGCGTGCCTTTTTCAGGATAGGGCTAGACGGAGTTGTTTGGGGGAGACGAAGAGTAGCTTAAAACCGCTTTGCTCGCGCTCGAGAGCGGGTCCTTGCCGTGGGCTCACGACATAGTTTTTCCCTTGAGGATACTTTTCGCGAAAGGCGTGGAGACCACGTGTCTCGAAGGTTGCGGGGTTCCATTTGCATTCGATCGCGTCGATGGTCTGCCGATTGCGGGGCACCACAAAATCCACTTCACGATGTTGCTTGTCGCGCCAAAAAAAGATTTTTGGCCTTGCCGAGGCTATGAGCGTCTCCAAGACAAGATGTTCCCAGAGAATTCCGCAATCCTCTGAGCGCAACGGAGACCAACCGCGCGCATGACAGATCAACCCCGTATCGAATCCAAAAACCTTGGGTTGGGAGATTATCTCGCGCCGCCCTCCCAAGGAAAATGGGCGGAGGAGATGCAGGACATGGGTGATTTGGTAAATTTCCAGCCAGTTCATGAGGGTCGGTCGAGTAATTTGGCTCTCTCGGGCCAACTTGGAGACATCGAGGAGTCCCCCGCTTTGACGGAGAAGTAAGGAGAGGACGCGTAAAAAGCCAGCCCGTTTGCCCAAGTTAAAGAGTTCCTGAACATCGCGGGCAAAATACGAATCGAGCCATTCCCCATAGAATTCAGGTTGTGGATTCGTCGCTAGGAGAGCGGGTGGCAGTCCACCCCGGAAGAGTCGTTCTTTAAGATCGGTGATCCCGAAAGCGGGGAGTTCTTCGTATAAGACCGGCACGAATTCGACCACGCGCTTGCGACCGGTGAGGCTGTCACGGAACTTCTGGGTTGCGGCGAGCGTGGAAGAGCCGGTGGCGAGAATCTTTAGATGAGGGAAACTATCTGCCCCGATTTTCAGAAGGCGACTGGGATCGGGAAGTTGGTGGACTTCATCCAGAACCACCATCCGTTGGCGGAGGGATCGATAAAAACGTTCTGGGTCTTGTAATTGTTCGGCGGAACTTGGGAGATCGCAATTGAGAAAAGCCGCCTCCGGTAGACTTTGAGCTAGAACGGTCTTGCCGACCCGGCGGGGTCCAGTAAGCCAAACGATGGGAGCCTGCTTCCAAGCGGACGCCAAGCGTGCCTGCCAAAAGGGGCGGGTGACCATGTAAAGTGTAGTTTACAACTAGACGTCTTTATGTAAAGTACAGAAACAGGTGAATTGTGGCGGGGGTTGGGGTCGTTTTTTAGGAGGGAAGGGTGCGGATGGAGGGGAGGGCGCGGTACCGTTGATCAAGATCCAGACCGTAGCCGATGACAAAGAGGTCTTTGATTACGAAGCCTACCCAGCGGGCTTTGACCGCTCGCATTCGTTTGCTTTTCTTACTCAAAAGAACACAAATATCCACATGCCGTGCACCCAGTTTTTTGGCGTGGTCGCGAGTGCGGGCGAGGGTTAGGCCGGAATCCAAAATATCGTCGATGAGCAGGACATCGCGGCCGCGGAAGTTGCCCCGGCAGTATTCCAGACCGCGGATCTGGCCGGTGGAGCGGGTGCCCTCGTAGCTGGAGACGTTCCAAAATTCAACTTCGGTGTAGGGCGGGAGATGGCGGAGGAGATCTACGACAAAGAAAACGCTGCCTTTGAGCAGGGCGACAATGGTCAGGGGACGGGAGCGGTAGGTTTTCCGGATGGAGGTAGCCAGAATGCGGACTCGGCGGCGAATCCGCGCGGCGGAAATGTAGGATTGCCCGGGAAGGCGAGTCACTGGCCGGCGGCCGTTGGGGCCAATTGAGAAAGCTCTTGCGTGATTTTGGCGGTCAGGGGGCTGGGAATTTTTAGATCGAGACCTTTTTGCCAGGAGTTCCGGGCATTTTGTTCTTCTTCCAGCTGGGCGAAGCAGAGGCCTGCGTAGTAGTAGATGGCTTGGGAGGTAAGGGCATCGAGGCACTCGGGATTTTTTCCGAGTTGATCGACAAGTCGGCGGAAGTCGTCCCGGGCAATGCTTCGGCGGTTGAAAAAGGTGGGAAGATGGTAATTATTGATCGCGCGGATGAAGCGGACGTTGGGATCGTCCGGACGCATGGCGACGGCCCGATCCATGCAATCGCGGCCGGATATTAGGTAGCGGAGTTTGCCGGGGCCGATAAAGGCGTCGCGACTGGCGAGGGTGTATGCACTGCCGAGGTAAACGAGAAGGATTCCGTTATCGGGCTGTTCGGCGGTGAGTTCTTCCAGCCAGGCAACCAGCCTGCGGGTGGCATCCTCGTTTCCGGATTCGGACAGGAAGTGCATTTCATAGATTTGGTTAAGCAGAGGGTGAGCGTAGGCCCCGCAGGTGGGTATGTAAGATTCGGCATGGGTGCTGGTGCCGAAAGAAAGCAGAAGCGAAAACAGGATCGCGCGGTGGAGTTTATTAATATTCAAAGTCTCCATTCTTATAGATTAAGAGGCTTTATGGATATTGCAAGGGGTATTAGGAAAAATGCTCAAAATGTTTGGTTGGAGGTTCCTACAAGACCCCACATGTGGTGTTCTAGTCGCTTCGCCGACCGGCGAGCAAGGGGAGCAGGTACCATAGGAGATAGAGAAGGGATGTGATAAAGGCGGCGACATAAGTCCAGGCGGCGGCGCGGAGAACATTATCGACGGCTTTGGTCTCGGCGCCGGGAGCGATGAACTTCATCTTCGGCAGGATCTGCAGGGCTCGGCGGGAGGCATCGAACTCCACGGGCAAGGTGACGAGATTGAAGAGCATGATCGTGCCCCAACCGACGACCATGATCATGAGATAGGTATGGGAGTGGAAGCCACCGAAGCCGGAGAATAGACCGAACAGAGGAAGCCAAGTGACGATCTGGCTGGCAAAGGTGGTTGCACCGACGGAGGCCATCCTCCACTGGAGCGGTGCGTAGGCGATCTTATGCTGGATGGCGTGACCGCATTCGTGAGCGGCGACACCGAGGGCGGCGGCGGAACTGCCATGGAAGTTCTGGGTGGAGAGGACGAGGCGTTTGTGCATCGGGTCGTAGTGATCTCCGAGCATACCGTCCTGCTCGATGATCTCCACATCGCGAATGCCGGCGGCGTCCAGGATGCTGGTGGCGGCCTCGGCTCCGGTGAAGCCGGAGGAGGTGGGGACCTGACTGCCCTTGGTGTAAGCAATTTTGACCCGGGCGGCGGCCCAGAGAGAAAGAGCCATCGTCCCGATGAAGGTGAGGAGAAAAAGGGCGTTCATTTGGAGGCTAGGGTAAATCAATGAGGCGGATGCGCAAGGGAATCCAGCCCATTTGTCCTAATTCCATCAGGAAGGATGGGATTATTTACAAAATTTAGCGAGCCGCCTGGCGCCCTCTTCGATCTGATCGATCGAGGTGGCGTAGGAGACGCGGACTGTGGAATCGTCGCCAAAAGCCTTGCCGGGGATGACCGCGACGCGTTCCTTCTCGAGGAGTTTTTCGGCGAACTCGGTCGAGCTGAGCCCGGTGCGTGAAATATTGAGGAGGACGTAGAAGGCTCCTTGAGGTTTCACGAATGAAAGCTTCGGGATGAGGCCGAGAAGGTCGCAGAAGCGGCGGCGACGCTTGTCGTACTCGGCCACCATTTCTTTCACGCAATCTTGGGGACCGCGGTAGGCGGTAAGGGCGCCTTTCTGGGCAAAGGAGGTGGGGTGGGATGTGGTGTGGCTCTGGATCGAGTCGATAGCTTTGGCCAAGGGCACGGGGGCGGCGACGTACCCGAGGCGCCAACCGGTCATGGCGTAGGGTTTGCTGAAGCCGTTCACCGTGAGGGTGAGGTTGTAAACGTCCTGGCTGAACGAGGCGATGGAGGAGTGTTTCACATCATCATAGATGAGTTTTTCGTAAATCTCATCGGAGAGGATGTAGATATCTTCATCGAGGGCGACCTCGGCGAGGGCGGCGAGTTCGTTCTCGGAGTAAACGGAGCCTGTGGGATTCCCCGGGGAATTGATGATGACCAGCTTGGTCATCGGGCTCATGTATTCGCGGAAAAGTTCGGGGGTG
>CAIVGD010000392.1 GCA_903905395.1 uncultured Verrucomicrobiota bacterium | reverse complement strand
TCGGGCGTGTGCTCTCCCCACGCGGCTTCGTTCGGAAAAAAATCTTCGGATCTACGCCCATGTTTTATGGGATTCAATATCCACGCAAACCATTCGGTGATGATTCCGGCAAACGAACCCGCCGTGTATTGCATGCGGGCTGATGGCGTTGCAAATGCGCAATCCCAGGTGAGCGCGCGGACCATTCCCTGCTTTCGGGTCAGCCGCCAAAGTCCCCAGGCCGCTACTGCGCAAAGCGTGGCCAGCGCGATGTGAAAATTTCCAAGGGTGGCCAGCGGGGCCGGCATTTGCGTGCCAGCCCATGCCGGTTGCCACGCCCCCACCGCCCGTGCGATGGAAGGCCAGAAGAGTGCGGGAGCCAAGCCGATGGCGACACACGCCACGGCCAGAACCCCCATCGCTCCCCGCATTCTCGGACCACACTCGTGGCTCCGCGCCGCCGCTTCCGAACGTGGGGCCCCGAGAAATACCACCCCGCAGACTTTTACAAAACAGGCCAGCGCCATGGCTCCGGTCATTCCGAGAAAGATCGCCGCAGGAATTGCGGCCCAGGCCGAAGATCCCTTGTTGAGTGCCACATCAAACAGACCGAGATAAACAAGCCATTCGCTCACAAATCCATTGAGCGGCGGCAACCCGGAGATGGCCACAGCACCGAGAGCGAAGAATCCTGCGGTCCAGGGCATTGAACGCCAAAGCCCGCCCAAGCGGCTCATCTCCCGCGTGCCGGTCGCATGCAGAACGGACCCCGCCCCGAAAAAGAGCAAAGATTTAAAAAGCCCGTGGTTCCAAACATGCAAAAGACCGCCCGCCATGACCAGCCGCCCCCACGCCGCCTGCCCGTGCTCAACGGCGACCATCGCGAATCCCACCCCGATCAGGATGATCCCTATGTTTTCCACACTATGGTAGGCCAGCAGACGCTTGATGTCGTGTTGCCCTAAGGCAAAGGCCACGCCGAGGACTGCGCTCAGCACCCCTAGCGCCGCCACCGTCCACCCTGCCCCCGAGGGCATAGGCAACCAGCCACTGAACCGCACGATCCCGTAGATCCCCATTTTCAGGGCCACCCCTGAAAGAATCGCCGAGACATGGCTCGGCGCGTTGGCATGCGCCGAAGGCAACCAGATATGCAGGGGAAACAAACCGGCCTTCAAGCCGAAGGCAAAAAGTGCGAGCCAGAACAGCGGGGCTAGCTCGGGCCGATCGTGGAACGGCCCGAGTTCCCAGCTCCCCGTGCAGGTCGCCAAGATTGCAAAAAACGCAAAAAGACAAAGTGTCGAAGTGTGCGACGCCGCCAAGTAGAGCCAGCCGGTTTCCCGGACCTCACGACGCTGCCGGTCGAGCGTGATTAAAAAAAACGCACTGATGGCGAAGAGTTCCCACCCGATGAGAAACTGCAAGCCGTTCGCTGAAAGAAGGACGATTCCGATGCAGATCAGCATGACACTCCACCAAAGGCGCCCTTCGCGGGCGGATCGGGGATGGTCGGCATCCGTCCAGTATTCGCAGGCATAGACCGCCCCCGCGGAACCCACGACGCCGAGCAGTGCCAGAAAAACCGCGCTGATCCCGTCCAAGCGTAAATGCAGAGGCTCGCCACCCACCGGAATTCCGCTCCGCCAGTCCCAGTCCGCTCCACCGGCCAGCACGGAAACCGCCGCCACCGCCACCAGCGCTCCGCCAAGGACAACAGCTCCCGCCCACAATCGAGGGACAAAGCGACCGAAAATAACGCTGGTTACAAGCAAAACGGCCGCCAACAAAAGGATGGGGCCGAGCATCACTGGTTTTCTCTGATCCGTGGGAGACTCCGGCCACGCGCCGTCCTTTGATTGTTGTTTTGAGCGCAACCAGAGGCGGTGCAGCTCCGAGCTCCACAAAAATGAACTTCCCCCAATAAAAGATTTCCTGTTAGCACAAAACTTGGGCGCCCTTATTGTCCGTCTGCCACAGCCCGCCTTTTATCCTCCTTGCCATGATGTCATTCTCCCACGCTCCCCTGCTCTGCTCCATATAAAAAATGAGATGCCGCTCATTTACGACGAACAAGAAGACGCGTGCGGACGGAGATTCAAGAACAGTGGAACATGAACTGCGCCCGCTATGTTTGGTGACGGATTATCAGTCCGTGTACGTATGCACACTGGTTTTGGCCGAGGGTAAATAATTCATACCAAACCAACAGGTTCCCAGGATGATTACGGCTGCGAGCAGGAACGCGGCAGCGAACCTCCGAGCCTGAGCGTGACGCAGCCGAATGTGGATGTAGGCCAGATAAATCGCCCAGGTGAGGAACGCCCACGTTTCCTTCGGATCCCATGTCCAATAATGCCCCCACGCTTCCTTGGCCCAGAGTGCGCCGAAGAGAAGTCCCATCATCAGGAATGCGAGCCCGAGCCAGACCGCGCGGTCGCATGCAGGCATGGTGTCTTCGCGGCTAAGAAAAAATCGTGCCGCGCCCAGAGCGGAGGCGGTCAGAAACGCGTAGGCAAGGATATATACTATGACGTGCGGGATAAACCACGGGCTCTGGAGTGCTGGCATCAAGGTTTTGTCGAACGCCTCGGGACGGGCGAGATTGATCCCGAGAAAAATCACCGCCATCGCCGCTCCGTAAATCATCGGCCAAGCGAGTTTCCAGCGGAGGGCCACGCCGCAGGAGACCGCCGGCAGAAGTATCGCATACCAGAGACGCGTTTCTCCCAGCGTGCGCAGAGGCGGACGTGCGAGCTGCCGCCAAAGAAGTAGCGCGTAAACGGCGAGGATCACGCTGCCGGCCAGATAGAGCCCAAGCCCGGCCCTCGGACGGAACCAGCGACGGACCAGCAAACCGATCCCCCAGCAGGCGATTGCGGCGAAAGCAAATTCGGGAAAATATGCGTTCATGGCGACAGGCGGGAATCCAACGGGTAGCGGAACAGCATGGCCACCGCTCCTCCCAACATGAGAAAAATCCCGGCGTAAACGGCCGGTAGCCAAGGATCGCGCACCGCCTCGATCATGCACTGGTCGGTCTGGCCGTTCGGGGAGAGATCGTAGTTGGTCAAATATAATGTCCACCCATCACGCCGGAGGGGGTGATTTACCTCAATACGAACGTCATCAAAACGTTGGTCGGGGCGCAGGACGGTCACTTCGGCCGCGAAGCGTTTCGGTGCGCCAGGCCGTCCTCCTTCTTCCGGATACGCCTCGACGTAGAAGCGCTGGAGAAAAAGCCCAAATGGAAGGTAGCCGTGCCGGCCTGCGGCATCGACCACCATGGCTTCGGCCTGGCCTTCGACCAAAATCATGCGCGCGCGGATCATGTCGCCCGAGCCGAACATCGCGGCAGCGAGGGTAATCCAAAGCCCGGCATGGTTTAGCGAAAAAAACCACTCCTGTGCGCCGTGCTGTCGGACACGGCGAAACGTGGCCAAGGCGAGGTTCGTCAACAAAAGGAGCATGGCTACGGCAAAGGGCGCGCCGTTGAAGATATGGTCGAGCCCGCAGAAACGGACCCAACCCGCTGCCTGCTCCGCAGTCTGCGGGATGATGCCCCCGGCGGCACTGAGGCATCCCACTCCCAGCATCGAAAACAATCCGAAAGGAACTCCACCGAGCCACGCCACGACCCGGCCGTTGGATTGAGAAAGCAGGAGCAGCCAACCAAGGAAAAGCCCGAGGAAAATCGCGTTGACCGGCCACTCCGGCGGGACGAGGGCCCCTCCACCACGTGCGAATTGCAATGCCCAACCGGCAAGGATCGCGCCAAAAACCGCAATCGCGGCATGGGCATAACTCAAATCGCTGGACCAAAATCCGGTGGAAACTCCCACTTTGCGGGCCATCCCATCCGGCGATGAGGTGTCCACGCAAGAGGGAAGCACGTGTATCTCTTCAGCCATCTGTGGGCGTGATGCCCGCTCGCCACTGGTATCTCCCTCCTCCATCTCAATAGTTCGATTTTGTCGCGTCGGTCTTGGGAAGTTTTGATTCGCGGGCCTTGGCTTCCGCGTCCCATTGCGGGACGACGTTTTCCAAGAAGTTCCGCTTCTGTGCCTTGATGGCGGCCATATCGAGACCGGTGTAGGCTTGAGCTTTTTCTTTTGTCGAGAGATCGGGCATGGCGACCGGTAGTGGGACATTGTGCTGGGTTAGTATGACCGCCAGTTCGCGGCGAGCCTGTTCGCCCTTCTGGATCGAGTGGCCGAGGACGCGGGCGGCCTCCAGAGGCGAATGGAAGCCAACCGCATTCGCTGCGGCGACCCAATCCCAACGCCACTGGGCGTGCCGGATCAGCCCGAGCACAGGCTTCATTTCTGCCTCGGTCGCCCCCGCATCCCACGCGGCTTTCGCTTCGACATGCGCATGGCAAAGCGCGTCTTGGGATAGCCTGAGCAATTCTTTCACGCGATCCTGCCTGGCATAGACATCGCGCAGCAGGTTCTCCTCGCTCTCGCGATGGCAGACACCGCACGAGGTCGATATGTTTTGCAGCGGACTGGCCAGATGGTGGCTAGTGAATTTAATCCCCCCCTGGCTCTTGTAGGGCATGTGGCAGTCCGCACACGAAACCCCTCGCTGCGCATGGATGCCAGTCATGAACAGCTCGTAGTCGGGATGCTGTGCCTTGAGCATCGGCGCCTTGCTCAGCGCATGGGTCCAATCGGAAAATTCGATGTTGTCGTAATACGCTTCCATGTCCTCCGCGCTGAACCCTTTGTCCCACGGAAAGGTCAGGTATTTGTCCGGCCCTTTGAAATAATATTCCACGTGACACTGGGCACAGACCAGCGAGCGCATTTCCTGATGCGTGGCCTTGTTGATATCCTGCCCACGCCGCGCCATCGCCTCCGCAAGTGCAGGTCGCGTGATACGCAGATTCATCGTCTTCGGGTCATGGCAATCCTGGCACCCGATCGGGTTGACAATCTCGGCACCCATATCCGCCCACTTCGCCTTGTAAAAATTTGCCGCCCCCATTTCGTTCATCACTCGGGGTACATCCGTGCTCTTGCAGGTCCAGCAGGTGCCTGGAAGCGGAGCTGTCGTCCTCAGCGTATCCCGGATGTCTTGGATCGCGTAGGCGTGGCCGCGGGCCTGCTTGTAATCCCGCGAGAACGGATACCCCGCAAAAAGGACGACAAGATCAGGCTGCTCGGCGAGGTAGTCGGTCTCAGCCGATCCCGCATACTTGCTCTTGAAGTCGGTCTTCGTGGTGTTCCTATAGGACTCGTATTCTCGCGGAAAATTTTGACCCCAGACTTCATTGCGCGGCTCCCACTCGGCAATCGGGCTCACCGTCTGCACCCGGAACGATTCCTGCCGGCGCTCGAAAATCGAGGCGGCAAGCAGTCCGATTGCAAAAACGGCCGCCAGCGTTCCCAGATATAAAATCCAGCCGAACCATGGCTTCCTTTCGACGATATCCACGATGAGTTTCATGGTGCTTTATGGAGCGACTGGGGTGGATCGTCCGCTCGGCAGCCAAGTGGGGAGAACAGGAGAGAGTTCGGGCACGCGGGCATACGGCGTGGAGGCTGCACTGTTGCCGCGTCCGTGTGGGGTCTCGCGATGACAGTCCCAACACAATTTCCCAGTGCCGGACTGGACTTCCTGCCAAGTCACCGCCAAATGCGCCGCATGGTTGAGTTGTCCCTCATGACAGCGAATGCAATTATTCTGCACCGTCCACTGCCCGGGCGCGTGCATCCGAATCACTTCCGGCTCCATGTGGAACGTAAACATGAATGCATGCCTAGTGCCATCCATAGCTTTGAACCCATACTTCAAAAGAATATTCTCATGCGGCACATGGCAGTCGTTGCAGACCGCCACCCGCGCGTGCGACGAGTGCTGCCATGTCGCAAACTGCGGAGCCATCACATGGCAGTTCACACAGGCTTTCGGATCGTCGGTCAAATAGGACGACGCGTTCGAAATGTGAAACGCCAGGAAACCTAGCCCGGTAAACACCCCCGCGGCCACAATCACGGGCACCCGCCAGCGCACGGGGGGCAGCACATGCTCCACGACGCGCCACATCGGAGTGAGAAATCTGGCTGGGAGATTCGTTTTCACGACGGAACATTATCGAAATTATCGTCGCACGTGAAGTGTCGTCAACCCTCGCCATCTGATGCCATTATGTCTGGGCCGATGGCGGGGGCGTGCGAACTCCCGCGCCTGAAGCTCGGCAGCAGTTTTATTGCGGGAAGTTCACTCTTCATGTGAGCAGGCTGAACCCCGTAATAAAAACGACATGAAGGAACGTGAACGTGCGTTCGAGCCTCATCCCTAAGAGAATGTCCCCGGCAGAAATCGAAGCCAGCGCGATCTGCAGACCAATGGCCAGCGAGCCGCCGCGAACGCAGCCAGCAGATTCCAGCCTAGAGGAAGCGCGAGGGATTCCGGAAAGCTTTGCCGGTTGGGAAGTCCTAAAAACCGCGGAAGAAGAAACGCACCGATCCCCATCACCGGCAGCAGGATGGCCTGCGGACAACGGATTGTACTTCGGTCATCCTCATCACCGCGCCAATGTCAGGTTGGCATCGTCTGATGACAAGAATAACCAGCCAAGCGGTAGTCACCTTCCCGACCGCCCGATGGATGTTATTATCAGGCGCTTCCAGAGAGATATGGATCAATCCAAACCGGCACACCCTTCCTGCGCTCAGATTTCACCCTGACGTTTCTCCACAATGCGATCATGCAGGCATTGCGGCTTCGGCACCTCCATCTCAGACATCCGAAAAGCGAATCTCTGAACATGCTTATTTCGGGGTTAACCTATAAAAGAATAAACTATCTTTTTCTGTTGATCTGGCCCTTCCTACATGCCAGATTGCTTTTCCTGCAATCCAAAACCTCCACCCAAAGAAAACCCTCCCCTATGAGTTCCATGTTCTGTTATCAGTGCGAGCAAACATCCCAACGTACCGGCTGCACCGCCGTCGGCGTTTGCGGGAAAAATCCCGAAACCGCCGCCTTGCAGGATCTCCTGCTCCACGCGCTAAAGGGTATCAGCGTTTTCGCCCACAGAGCTGCGCAGGCGGGAGTCCGTTCGGAAACTTTGGAGCAGTTCGCGCTCGACGCTTTGTTCACGACGGTTACGAATGTGAATTTCGATCCGGCCCGCCTCCAGGGAATGCTCGTCGATGCCGGACAACATCTCGAAACGGCGCGGGGGCTCTACGCGGGCATCCGAACCCCATCCGACAAGACCTCGTTCAATGGTGCGACATGTTTTATTCCTGCGAAAACCCTCGACGACCTCATCCGTCAGGGCGAGAAAACCGGTCTGGAGATACGGCAGGAAGCCATCGGGGCGGATTTGCTCGGATTGCAGGAGCTTCTCACCTACGGATTGAAGGGGATGGCGGCCTACGCATGGCATGTGCGGGACGCGGGCGGTGACACCGGGAATACTTCCCTCTTTATTTTCGAAGCTCTCGCGGCCATCGCGCCGGGCGAAACGACCACAATTGACCAATTGCTCGGTCTTTGTATGAAATGCGGCGAAGCCAACTATCAGGTTTTGGAATCCCTCGACGGCATCCACACAAAACTCTTGGGACACCCGGTGCCCACACAGGTCCGCCTCAACCCGATCGCCGGGCGGTGCATTCTGGTCTCCGGACACAACCTAGAAGACTTACACTCTCTTCTAGAACAAACGAAGGGAACCGAGATCCATGTCTATACCCACGGCGAGATGCTCCCGGCACACGGGTATCCGGAACTTCACAAATACCCCCACCTGATCGGCCACTACGGCGGGGCCTGGCAGGATCAAGCACAGGATTTTGATCGGTTTCCCGGTGCGATCCTCATGACGACGAACTGCATCCAACTCCCGAAGCTTAGCTACTTCCAACGGATCTTCACATGCGGCCTCGTCGCTTGGCCGGGCGTCAAGCACATCGAGGGACGTGATTTCTCGGCTGTCATCAAGACCGCCCAGCGTTCACCCGGATTCCCGGCGGATGTCGAAGGAAAAACCCTCACGCTCGGATTTGGGCACAACGCCGTCCTCGGTGTTGCCGACCAGATTGTCGCCGCGGTGAAATCGGGTGCGATCCGGCATTTCTTCCTAGTAGGCGGATGCGATGGGGCGAAAACCGGACGTAACTATTACACCGAATTCACCGAGAAAATCCCATCCGACTGCGTGGTCCTCACGCTTGGATGCGGAAAGTTCCGGTTTAACCGGAACGATTTCGGCACGATCGGCGGCATCCCGCGACTGCTCGATTGCGGACAGTGCAACGATGCGTATTCAGCAATTCGCATCGCCGCGGCCCTCGCCGAAGCTTTCGGGTGCGGCATCAACGACCTCCCGCTCTCGCTCAATATTTCCTGGTACGAGCAAAAGGCAGTCGCGGTCCTGCTCACTCTTCTTCACCTTGGGGTGCGAAATATCCGCCTCGGACCAACTCTGCCAGCTTTTGCAACCCCGGCGATCGTCGCCGCCCTTCAGGAAAAATTCAACCTCATGCCCATCACGACAGCGGATGAGGATCTTGCCAACTGCCTCAAAGCATAGCCACAAACTCTGCGCACATTAGTAGAACAAAGCATTCTACCAAATTCACCCCCACCCCAAGTGCACGGGTTGCGCGAGCATCTCCCACGCCTTACATTTATCAAATCAGCACCCTGATCGCATTCTTCTCGTTTTTTTTATTCTCCCCTGTTTTCACGCAGGCGGCAGACACCACGCATGCTGTTTCCCGCGAAGATTCGGAAGATCCCAAAGCCGTCAGCAGTCATCTTGATGAATTGGTCTTCGACAAACTAAAAGAACTTGGAATTCCCCCGTCCGGACTCTGTTCAGACGAAGTGTTTGTCCGACGTGCTTTTCTCGATGTGACCGGAACATTGCCCACAGCACAGGAAGCTCGTGATTTCATACGCAGCGAGAACAAAGACAAGCGTTCAGCACTGATCGATGAACTGCTCCAGCATGATCAGTGTGCAGAATACTGGACAATGAAATGGTGCGACCTCCTACGGGTCAAAGCCGAGTTTCCCAGCAACCTATGGCCAAATGGGGCGCAAGCGTATCACGAGTGGATTCGATCCTGCCTCAAGCAAAACATGCCGTATGATAAGTTTGCCAAGGAACTGCTGACATCGAACGGAAGTAATTTTCGTGTTCCGCAGGTGAACTTCTACTGTTCCCTTCCACGGAATAATCCTCAGAAGATTCTCGATGGGGTTGCTCTTACCTTCATGGGTATGCGAACCAAGAATTGGAGCGCGGAACAGCGTGCGGGGATGGAGGCGTTCTTTGCAAGGATTGGCTACAAGAGCACCGGCGAGTGGAAGGAGGAGATTATTTTCTTCGATCCCTCGGGTGCCCTCACCAATTCAACAACCGGCAAACCGCAGATGCCAACACCGTTGGGAGCCGCACCGATTCCATTGGCCGCTGATTCCGATCCGCGGGTGGCTTTTGCCGATTGGCTCACCACAACAGATAATCCGTGGTTTCCACAGAATATCGTGAATCGCATCTGGGCCTGGCTCCTTGGCCGTGGAATCATCCACGAACCCGACGATATCCGCCCCGACAATCTACCGCAGAATCCCGAGGTCTTAAAATACTTGGAGCAAGAACTGGTAAGCCACAATTATGATTTACAGCATATCTACAGAATCATTTTGAACTCCCGCACTTATCAATTATCCGCAGAACCAACGGACAAGAATCGGGATGATGTGGCGAATTTTTCTCATTATTATGTGCGGCGTCTGGATGCCGAAGTGCTTTTGGATGCGTTGTGTCTGATCACTGGAACGAGCGAGGATTATACGAGCCAGATTCCCGAGCCTTTTACATTCATCGAGAACCAGCGGGCGATATCGCTTGCCGACGGCAGTATCACCAGCCCGTTCCTTGAGCTATATGGGCGGCCTTCGCGCGATACGGGTTTTGAGTCGGAACGCAACAACAAGCCTTCGACTGCTCAGCGCCTACATTTTTTGAATTCCACGCATGTGCTGGATAAGCTGAAAAGAGGCAATGCTCTCCGGCCGGCAATCGGAAAGATCCCGGGCGATGGAAATAAGATCCAAATGCTCTATCTGACGATCCTTTCGAGATTTCCAACGGAGGAGGAAGAAAATACAGCCTACAGATATTTGCACACAGACAAGCGCCTGCCAAAAGAGGCTTGGATGGATTTAGCTTGGGCGTTGTTGAACACGAAGGAGTTCATGTATCGGCATTAAGATGAACTAGTATGAGCGAACCGAAATTACAATCCATGCAGGATGGGGAAAGAAGCGGCGTATCGAGGCGCGATATGCTCCGTGGCCTGCTTCTTGGCGGCGTCGGGTTGGTCGTGGGTAATGGGTTCTCGGCAAGGGTGCTGGCGGCTGTCGATTCGGCAACCGAGCAACCTACAAAGCTTGCGGCCAAGGCGAAGTCCGTGATCCAGATTTGGATGGCCGGCGGACTATCGCATTTAGATACGTTCGATCCGAAACCCGATGCCGGAAATGATTATTGCGGGCCATTTGCCCGGACGATTCCAACGAATGTCGGCGGCATTCAGGTCAATGAAATGATTCCCCTGTTAGCCCGGCAGGCTGACAAGTATTCTATCCTGCGTGGAATGACGCACGGCGTGAATGCCCACGAGACGGCATCCTACATGGTGCAGACTGGGAATATGGCGGGTGATGGTTTTGTCCACCCGTGTGTTGGCGCGGTGGTTTCGCTTAAAAAAGGTTATGATGCCGGATATTCCAGCCTCGTGCCTCCTTATATCGTTACCCAAACTGCCTTGGGTCGGTTCTCGGAAGCCGGTTTTCTCGGTTCGCGCTATCAACCTTTTGCAACAGGCGGCGATCCGAACAAGGATCCGTTTCTTGTCGAGGGAATTGTGGCGGAAGGTATTTCCGAGGCGCGGCAGAAGGATCGGCGCGACCTGATGCACCAGCTGGATTCGCTTGGGCAAAAAATGAAAACGGATCCGGAGTTTCAAAAATCGGACGCATGCGAGGAACAATCGTATGAACTGATTTTTGGCGATGCCGGCAAAGTGTTTGACCTCTCGAAAGAAGCTCCTGCTGCGCGGGAGCAGTATGGGCGCACCACCTTCGGCCAGTCCTGTC
>CAIVGD010000391.1 GCA_903905395.1 uncultured Verrucomicrobiota bacterium | reverse complement strand
TGCTCATCCAGATCGGTAGGTTTGGTGGCTCCGATGGAGAGGGTGTGGATCTCGGGATTGCGAAGGCAAAAGAGGGTGTTGAAGGCCATGGGACTGAGCGGGCGGGTGAGTTCGACAAGTTTTGCTGGAGGCTGGTAGAGCATTCCGCCCTTGTCGTTGGGGCTGATAATAAAAACACCCATATCGTTTTTCTGGGCGGCGCGGAGGGAGGGGGTGTGTTCTTGAAAAATGTAGAACCAGTGGAGATTGAGATAATCGAAGCGCCCCCCAGCGACGGTTTCTTCAACCACATCAGGTGGGCCGTGGGTGGAAAAGCCGACCCAACGGCAGAGTCCTTGTCGCTGCCATTCGCGCGCGCGATCGAGGCAACCGCCTGGGCGGAGAGACCACTCCATTACTTCGCGGTTATTAATGCCGTGAAGCGCGAATAGGTCAACCCAAGGCAGGCCAAGGCGGGACAGGGAGGTGCGAAAGATCTTTTCGAATTCGGCCGGATCGGCTTGAGGAGAAACCTTGGTCTGGAGAATAAAGTCTTCGCGAGGGAGTTTTTGTAAAATCGAACCGAGTTGAGCCTCGGAAGTTCCATACCCGCGGGCAGTTTCTATGTGCCGTATGCCCAGTGAAAGGGCGTGGGCGATGATGGCTTCGAGGTTGGCCTGATTCTCGGGCGGGATGGGTTGAGGCGGTTCTTCATCCCATCGATGCTGGAAACGCATTCCACCGCAGGTGAGGACCGGCATCGGCAGGCCGGTGCGTCCAAAACGACGGGTGGGGATCACTCTCCGGGAAATTCCAGCAGGGTGTGGAAGCGAACTCCGAGTTCCTGAAGTTTTTTTCTACCTCCGAGGTCTGGCAGATCGACGAGAAAGGAACCGGCCTCAACAACCGCGCCGAGGGAACGAAGAAGAAGGACGGCGGCTTCAGCGGAACCTCCCGTGGCGACGAGATCGTCCACGAGGAGAACGCTTTGGTCGGTTTGCACGCAATCCTCATGAAGCTCGAGAATCCCCGACCCGTACTCGAGGGCGTATTCCCGACTGACAGATTTGGCGGGGAGTTTGCCGGGTTTTCGGATGGGAATGAATCCTGCCCCAAGGATATGGGCGATGATGCCTCCGAGAATGAATCCACGGGCCTCGATCCCGGCGACGAAGTGAGGGGGTGATTTTTTAAAGGGCTCCGCCATCCGGCGGCAAGCTTCGGCGAGGGCTTTGGGATGTCCCAGTAAAGGGGTGATGTCGCGGAACATGATTCCTTTCTTGGGATAATCGGGAACCGTGCGGATATGGGGAAACAGTGGATCGGAGTGCATTAAAACCATCATCGCCGAAGGATCACGGCAGGCAAGATTAGGAGAGGGGTTCAGAGATTACGATGTGAGTAAGGGTGGAAAAAAGGAACGATTCGATGGAGTTAATTGGTGGCTGGACAGAAGCAGGTGAAGTGGGGATGCTTCTTGGATGAGCGTACAAATTCACACGACAAAAGAAAGCAACGGAACCATCGTGCAGTTACAAGGTAGGGTTGATGCGACCAGTGCACCCTCCGTGGAGCAGGCCCTCGCCGGGGTCATTGATCAGGGGGAAAAGCGCTTGGTAATCGATTGCGCAGGTTTGGAGTTCATCAGTAGTGCAGGATTACGTTCCCTACTCTTGGCGGTCAAAAAAATGAAGGCTTCTGGTGGAGTCATCGCGCTGGCGGCATTGCAATCCAACGTCAAAGAAGTTTTTGATATCAGCGGGTTTTCGGCGTTGTTTACGATTCACGCGGCCACCGCAGACGCGCTTAAGTAATCAGCTTGTAGGCAAATCTGCAGGCGATAGGCCGCAAGTCTAAAGTGACCCAGAGATTGACTGGGCGACGGGTGAGCGCAGAGGAAGAGCTGTCCCACCCAGTGGCAAGAATTATACCGATGGGGTGGGGGTAATTCGGGATTTGCGAAGAAGGAGGATATTTCGGTCTCCTTCGCGGCGGTACTTCGCTTCATCGACCATCTTTCTCACGAGGTGAATACCTAGACCGCCGAGTTGGCGGTCTTCGATGGGCGTGGCCAGATCCGGGGCTTCAATTTCCAAGGGATTGAACTCACGTCCACGATCCTCGAACTCCATTTCAATGTGCTCATCCACCCTGCGGAAAGTGATATGAATTGGGTGGATGCCTTCCTCATCAAAGCCGTACTTAATGATATTGGTGAGGATCTCCTCGATGGAGACGAGCAAGTGATAGCGCAGGCGGCCACCAATATTGTGTTGGGTGGCGAAACTCTCAAAGACGGCGTTGACGCGGAGCAGGTCCTCGATCCTGTTTTTGACGGTGAGCTTGATCTCCTGGTGTTTCATACCGAGGAAAGAAGGAGCGATTGCAGACCAGCCAAGCGGAAGACCTGGGCTACCTCGGGTCCGACCCGTTCGAGACCGAAATCATGGCCGGAAGCCTTGGCAAATTTTGAGGCATCGATGCAAAGGTGGACAAATGCGGAGGCGGCGTAGGGAACGGCGGTGACATCGAAACGGATGGGGCCTTTGTGCTCGGAGAGTATTTTACGGACGGACTCCCGGATTTCTCCGACACGGATCGCATGCATGCGGCCCTGCAAGAAAATGCGGAGAGTGCCATCCTTGATCTCGTGAGTGAAGTCGGGCCCGGGGCCGCCTTCCACCAGATGATCCATCCCGGTGAGAGCAAACACGCGGCGGATATCTGGATTGCAGTCGGTCACCCGGAAAATACCTTTGCGGCGCTGTAGTTCGCGGGCGGCTTCGAAGATCAGGCGCAGGACGGCGGAACCGATGTAGGTAACATCGCGGAAGTTGCAGGTGAGATCGGTGGGCTGGCGGTCGAGCTCAGCCCGGATGGGGAGTTTGAGTTGCTGACTGGCGATGGTGTCCAGACGGCCTGAAAAAGTGAGAACGATGGTCGCACCGTCCCTGATCACTTCCATATTTTCCATATTGGGATGATGCCTTCGGTTGTCTTTCTCGGCAATCCCGCGCTTAACCCGTCCTAGTCGCGGCGAATTCGTGAAAGGAAGGACAAGGGCCTAACTTTTGCCGGGTCATAGAAACGGGAGGAAGCGAAAGATCAAACGCGGGCTGCGGTGACGAGTTTCTTATTCATCTCGCGAAGGCGACGACTGAGGATGGTGGCAAGGCCGATAAGGAGCATGCCTCCGAGCTGGTGGTTATTGTTCATGAGGAATTCCAGTTGAGGCCAGGAGATGGTCCAGACTAGTGATGGTTGAGTGGGGCAGATTGTGGCGGAGGTGGGGCCGGGATCGAAAATGGAGATTTCACCAAAGGTGTCGCCGGGTTGCAGCTTGGCTAGTTCGAGTTCGGAGGATTGGCCTTGGCGGCGGACGGAGAGTTCCCCTGAAACCAAAATGTACATCCGTCCAAGCTCAGCGCCTTCCTCGACCAAGTTGTGGGTGGGTTCGACGGAGATGAATTCACCATACCCCGAAAGGGCGGCGCGGGCTTCGACGCCGAAGTTGGCGGTGATACCCGCAACGGGCAGAGTGGCGTTGGCGTGAGGGTCGGACATGGAGTGAATAGTAAAGGCTAGTGGCGGAAGAAGGTCAAATGTATGAGATGGGGCTACGGGCCTTTTGGTTTCTGATCTGGAATGAGTTTTGGGCGTTCTTTTTGGAGATTAGCAGGAGTAGAAATCGGCCTTCCTTGGAAGGCGGCGGAGCGCATGTAGGCGGGGAGGGTCGTGGGTGAGGCATCGACGTTGGCGATCCAGGTGGTGCGGCGTACCGATTCTGGTTTGACGGTACCGTCGAGGTTGAGTTGGAACTGGACGACCGAATCCATGCCGACGCGGGTGGCTTGGCGGCGGTCAAATCCGTCGATATCCCAGGATTCTTTTTTGAAAGGATCGAGGCCAGCCTCCTTTTTCCAGATCGTACCATAGGAGTCTTTGCGCCACTCATTGCCGTCGCTGTCGCACTTCCAAAAGGTGGAATCTTTGGGCAGGGCGAAATCATAAAGATTGCGCCCGACATGATGAGCGGAGGATGAAGTGCGGGGATCGTCCTCGCGGAGAAGGTCCCCAGCCAGAACAGGGGAGAGGAGAACGCCGAGCCATAAGATCCACCTCACAAATCAAATCCTACGCGCGCATACCCTCCGAGCAAGGGGTTATCACACTACTGGCTTGATCGGGAGGGAAGGCGACGACCAAACCAAAGGACGTAAAGGACTGGGTAGAGGAGAAGCTCGAGGAAGGTGGACGTGATGACTCCGCCGAGCATGGGGGCGGCGATGCGTTGCATGACATCGGAACCTGTGCCGTGTCCCCAAAAAATAGGAAGAAGCCCGACCACGATGGTGGCCATGGTCATAACCTTCGGGCGTAGGCGTCCGACTGCACCCTCCTGCATGGCGCCGAGCAGGTCTTCTTGCGTATGAAACCGACCTTGATTGCGGCGAGCTTCCACGGCGTGGTCCAAGTAGAGGAGCATAACCACCCCCGTCTCCGCATCCAGTCCAGCCAGGGCGATCATGCCGACTGCGGAGGCCACACTGAAGTGATGTCCGAGCAACCAGGGGAACCAGAGGGCACCCACGAGTGAGAATGGCACCGCCAACATGATGAGTATGGTTCGCGCAACCGAACGGGTGTTGAGAAGGAGTAGAACGGCAATCAATCCCAACGTGGCGGGGATGGCCAAGGCGAATGTTTGCCGAGCGCGCAGAATCGATTCGTAGGTTCCGCCCCACTCGAACCATGTTGCTGATGGGAACCGCACCTCCTGTTTCAGATAACGTGTGGCGGAAGCCACATAACCTGCGAGGTCTCCTGCGGTGCTATCGACAGTGATGTAACTCACCAGTTGACCATTCTCACTTCGCAGGGAGCTGGGGCCTTCCCGGGTTTGAATCGCGGCCACTTGCGCCAAAGGAACATTTCTACCGTCGGGCAGGGAAAGAAGAACCCGCCCCAAAGCCTGGGGATCTTGGCGGAAATCGCGGGCATAACGCATGGTGATTGGGAAACGTGTGCGACCCTCGATCCATTCGGTCAGAGTTTCACCAGCCACGGCGGTTTCCAAGGTGGTGGCCGCATCTTCAATGGAAAGACCAAGGCGAGAAAGTTTTTCCCGGTCGAAATCGATATCCAAGTATCGGCCTCCGGTGAATCGTTCAGCAAAGACGCCCCGGGTTTCCGGGCGATTTGAAAGGGCACGTTCAATCTCAGTGCCGATTTTATCCAGCGTGGCTGGATCGGGGGCGTGGAGTTTTAGTCCGAGGTTGGAACGGAAACCCGTGGAGAGCATCTGGGTGCGGGTCTGGATGGGCATCCAGAAGATGTTCGCCATTCCCGGGGTGATGGTGGCCGCATCCATTTCGCGCACGAGTTCTTCCCAGGAGAGTCCGTCCCTCCATTCGGAGTGTGGTTTCAGGCGGACGATCGTCTCAAACATGGAAAGTGGTGCGGGATCGGTGGCGGTCTCGGCCCCCCCGGCTTTACCAAAAACGGACATCACCTCGGGGATATTTCGTATTTGACGATTCTGGAGAGTAAGAAGACGGGAGGCTTCCGTGGTGGAAATCCCCGGCGCGGCGGTCGGCATGTAAAGAATATCCCCTTCGTTGAGGGGCGGCATGAATTCCGTTCCCATGTTCAGAAGAGGCCAAACCGTGGAAGCGAGAAGAGTCAGGGCGATTCCCAATGCCCACCTGCGATGTTTCAGCACCAGATCCAAAGGATGTCGATAGATCCGGGAGAGGAAGCGGTTGAGTGGGTTGGCGGTTTCGGGACTAAGTTTGCCGGACAGGCAAAAAGGAAGGAGGACTGGAACTAGTGTGATCGAAAGAAGTGCGGCAAAGGCCATGGCAAAGGTTTTTGTGTAGGCCAGTGGATGAAAAAGACGGCCCTCTTGGCCCGTTAGTGCAAAAACTGGGAGGAAAGAAACGGTAATAACAAGTAGGGAGAAAAACAGAGGTCGACCGACAGCGGCGGCGGCATCCAGGATCAACTCCCGCCGTTGGGAGAAGCCCATAGGTCCGGCACCTTCCAAACGTTTGTGTGCGTTCTCCACGAGAACGATGGCGGCATCCACCATCGCGCCGATGGCGATAGCCATCCCGCTGAGCGACATAATATTGGCGGACATCCCCAGCCAGGAAAAGGGCATGAAGGAAAGGAGTAGGGCGAGGGGCAGGGTGAGAAGGGCGACGAGGGAACTGCGGACATGACCGAGAAAGAGAAGGCATACCAAGGCCACCACGATTCCCTCCTCAAGAAGTTTTTCGCCAAGATTATGAATCGCCCTGCCGATCAGGTCACTACGATCGTACACCGTGACAACCCGGACCCCTTTGGGAAGGGCGGTTTCAATCTGGCTGAGCTTCTCCTTCACCGCGGAGATGACGCGCATGGCATTTTCTTTGTCCCGCATGATCACAATCCCGCCTACGGCTTCCCCTTGACCATTGAGTTCCGCGACTCCTATCCGGGGGGCTCCACCCTCGGTGATGGTGGCGACATCCCCAAGCAACAGGGGGCTTCCGGCCTTGCCCGTGCGCAAGGTCAGACTGCGCAAATCCTCCGGAGATCGGATCCGTCCTCGTCCACGGATGACCACCTCAGCTGAGTTGATTTCCAAAGACCGACCACTTGCATCGCGATTGGATTTTCGCACCGCATCAGCAATTTCTTGAAGACTGATGCCTGAGGCGGAGAGGCGATCCGGATCGAGAAGAATCTGCACTTCGCGGGCAAAACCACCGACGGGGGCCACCTCGGCCACTCCGGGGACAGCGGCGAGAGCCGGTCGGAGGACCCAATCTTGGAGGGTGCGAAGACTGCCCAGATTCAAATTTTTACTGTCATCCACCAAGGCGTACTGGAATACCCAGCCCAAGCCATTCGCGTCCGGTCCCATCTTGGGTTCGGCCCCTTTGGGAAGGATTGGGCGAATGGAGGTCAGTACCTCACTGACCCGGGTGCGGGCCCAATAAAGATCGGTCCCTTCGTTAAAAATGACGTAGAGGAAGGATCGTCCGTAAACGGATTCGCCACGGACCGCTTTGACGCGCGGCGATCCGAGCAGACGGGATTCGAGCGGAAAGGTGACTTGATCTTCTACGAGATCGGCAGACCAACCAGGCCATTCGGTTGTGACGATCACTTGGGTGTCGGAAAGATCGGGCAGTGCGTCTAGGGGGACTTCTCGTAGGGCGAACCAACCAGCGACGGCGGCGAGCGCGGTTAAAAGAATGATGAGGGCGGGATTGCGTCCGCTGGCGCGAATGACTCCTCCGATGAAATCCTTGTTTTCGGAGGGGGAAATCATGGGTTCTCCTGAATGGAGGTGGGAAGAGCGCCTTTGAGGCGTGCCTCGGAATCCAAAAGGAAGTTGGCCGAGGTGGCCACTGTCTCTCCGGCTTGGAGACCTCCCTTAATTTCGATCATGTCTCCGAAACGTTCGCCTGAGCGGACGCGGCGAGGCTCCAGATTGCCACTGCCACGATCCACGAAGACGACAGAATCGCGGCCCAAAGGGAGAAGAGCGGAAGTGGGGACGCTTAGGACGGAAACGGGAGGTAGATCAAGTGTGACGGCGCCGGTTTGTCCCGGACGAAGCTGGGCGAGAGCATCGGTGATCTTGAGGTGAACATTCACCCGACGAGTTTGCGGGTCGGTCGAAGGGTCCACATGGTCGACGGGGGCGATGAGTTCCTCGCCAGAGAGGGTGTCGATGGTGAACTTCACCTGATCTCCGGGTTGAATTCTGGCGGCATCCTCTGGGGTGAAAGCGGCCACGCCCCACAGAGGGCTACGTGGGGCAAGAAGCAGAAGTTTTTG
>CAIVGD010000390.1 GCA_903905395.1 uncultured Verrucomicrobiota bacterium | reverse complement strand
TTCTTGCCCGCGATCTCCACAAACCTCTGTCCAACCGGTTTGGTGTAACCGATCTTTGAAAATTTGGCGCCCAGTGCCGCGTAGAGCCCCAGACAACAGGTGGTTTTCCCGTCGTCCTGCCGGGTCGCCGCCACGTAAATCCGCGGCGTGACCGTATTCAGTTCCATCCGCTCCTACCTCCCGCGCGCCACCACCGGTGACGATGGTTCCGGATAAAGTTTCCGGTACTCCACGGCCAAAAGCCCGACAATGGCCGCCACCCCGAGGACCTCCTCTTCGTCCGCTCCGCGGCTGATCTCCGCCGCGGGCAATCGCAACCCGAGAAGGATGTTGCCGTAAGTCCGAACCGCACCGAAATGTTGAATGCTCTTGATCGCGATGTTGCCGGAGCTGAGATCCGGAAAGACGAGGCAGTCCGCCCGTCCGGCCACGGTGGAACCCGGGGCTTTTAAGCGGGCTTTTTGCGGATCGAGGGCCGCATCGATCTGCAGTTCGCCGTCAAATTCAGCCTTCAATCCGATCTGCTCCGCCAACGCCTGGGCCTTCTTCGTCGCTTGAATGACCTTCCCCGTCTCCTCGTTCAAGGCCGCGCTTCCCTTGGTGGAATAGGAGAGAAGAGCCACCTTCGCGCTCCGGCCAGTGAGTCTCATTTTTAGACCGGCCAAACCCACCGCCGTAGCCGCGATTTCGTCCGCCGTGGGCATGGGCACCACCGCCGCATCCCCCGCCAACAAGAGCCCTCCGTCCCCCATCTTCCGGTCTGCACATTCCAAAATCGTCGCACTCGAGATTCGCGAGATATGGGGGAGGCGCGGGATCATCCGGATCAAAGGACGTAAAACGTTACCAGAATACGCACCCACACCTGCGACCAAACCATCCACCTGCCCGAATCGCAACATGAGCGTCCCGTAAAGGATCGGATCAGAAAGCATATCATCGATCTGACTCAGCTTGAGTTTCGTCCCGCTCGCTTCCGTGCGGAGATGATCCTTGAACATCTGCCGGTCCTGCCCCTCGACGGGATCGAGTATCATGACCCGGTCTAAATCCATCTTTTGGGCCTTCGCTTGCCGGCGGATCAGATCGGGTTGCCCGAGCAGGACCACGGGCCCCAGCCGTAAATGGGCAAAGCGTGCGGCCGCTCGGACGACCTGCGGATTGGTGCCCTCTGGAAAAACGATCCGCTTCGGATGACGAACCAGCTTCTCTGCCAGAGAAAGAAAGAGGGATCCCGTATTCATATAACCCAATCTTCGACCTCTTCCCTTTTCAGAGCAAGGTCAACATCCCCCGCTAAAATGCAACGATGATAATTGTGCCTCCCTCCACACCTGAACCCACATTTTAGCTGACAACCTGATTCACCGCCCGAATCCCATCGTAGTCCTGTCCATGACCGAAATCCTCCGTCACCAGTTCAGAGACCCCACAACTACGCGTCGCCGCAAGAATCAGTTGTCTTTCGTTGTGCCGCCACCACCTTGGCCCGATGAAGCACCTTCTCGGGGTACATCCATCGTGGTTTTTATAAAAAAATTTGGCAGTAAATATTTACCAAACCAAAAATATTAAGAGTTCGTTCGCCGCTTGCGCTTCAGATTCAACTGGGACGTCGAACGTTGGATCATGGCCATCAACTCGGCCGATTCCGGACTGCCCGCTTTTTCGAGGAGTGCCTTCTTGGCGTTCTCCAAGGCCCGCTCCACCGCATGTTCATCAATGTCCTCCACCTTCACCGCCATATCGGTCAGTATGGTCACTCGGTCCCCCGCCACCTCGACAAATCCTCCCCCTACCGCCAACTCATTCCATCGCGACCCAACCTGCAGATCCAGCTCCCCGGGTTGGATCTGAGTGAGCAGTGGTACGTGACCCGGCAGAATGCCGAGTTGCCCCTCCACCCCGGGCATGACGACCTGTTCGACATCGTCGTCGAAGGTTTTGCCCTCGGGAGTCACCACCACCAGCCTAAGTTTGCCTGCCATGGTTTTGGGTTCCGGTTCCTCTTTATCCTTTAGGCCTTCGACACCATCGAGATGCCGCCCTTCATATAAAAGTCGGCCTCCGGTACGTCGTCATGCTTACCCTCAAGAATTTCCTTAAATCCTTTGATCGTCTCCGCCACTGGGACGTACTCGCCCTTCGTGCCGGTAAACACCTCGGCCACGGCAAACGGTTGGCTGAGGAAACGCTGGATTTTTCGGGCTCGATAGACGGTGAGCTTGTCCTCCGGCGACAACTCATCCATTCCGAGGATCGCGATGATGTCCTGTAGATCTTTGTACTTCTGCAGAACCCGCTGAACACCGCGCGCCACCTCGTAATGCTCTTGTCCGACGATCTCTGGCGCGAGCGCCTTGGAGGTCGAGGCCAACGGATCCACCGCGGGATAGATGCCCAGCTCGGCGATGGAACGCTCGAGCACGATGGTCGAATCCAAGTGTGCAAACGTGTTGGCCGGAGCTGGATCGGTCAAATCGTCCGCCGGCACGTACACCGCTTGAAAGGAAGTAATCGATCCATTCTTCGTCGAGGTGATCCGCTCCTGCAGATCGCCCATCTCAGCCGCAAGAGTGGGTTGATATCCCACCGCACTCGGGGTGCGTCCGAGAAGTGCGGATACCTCTGAACCCGCCTGGCTGAATCGGAAAATATTGTCGATGAAGAGAAGCACGTCCTGATTTTTTTCGTCGCGGAAATATTCCGCAACCGCCAGGGCGCTCAACGCCACCCGCATCCGCGCGCCGGGCGGTTCGTTCATCTGTCCATAGACCAGCGCCACCTTGGACTTGGAGATGTCCTTTAGATTGATGACGCCCGCCTCCGCCATTTCATGATAGAGATCGTTCCCCTCGCGGGTCCGTTCCCCCACCCCGGCAAATACGGAGAATCCGCCGTGCCCCTTGGCGATATTGTTAATCAGTTCCATGATGACAACGGTCTTACCCACTCCTGCGCCGCCGAACGCGCCGGCTTTGCCCCCTTTGGTGAAGGGACAGATCAGATCGATCACCTTGATGCCAGTCTCGAGCACCTTGGCTTGCGTGTCCTGCTCGATCAAGGTCGGTGCCGGTCGATGAATCGGATACCGTTTAACGAAAGTGACCGGGCCCAGTTCGTCCACCGGTTCGCCGAGTACATTCAAGACGCGTCCCAACACACCTTCTCCTACCGGCATGGAGATGGGGCCACCCGTATTCTTCACCGGCATGCCGCGCTTCAGGCCTTCCGTCGATGACATGGCCACCGCGCGGGCCCAGTCGTCCCCCAAGTGCTGTTGCACTTCCAGAACGACTCTCGTTTTCTTGCCCGCGACCTCGTAGTTCACCTCCAAAGCGGAAAGGAGGGGTGGCATTTTTGCGTCCCCGCTAAATTCCACGTCCACCACCGGACCGATGACTTGGACTATCGAGCCCACGTTGCCTGCTGTTTGGATTGCCATAGTGCGTTCTCCTTTTTCCGTCAGGCCATGGCCATCTGGGCCGTGGCGATTTCCAGCAGTTCGGTCGTGATGCCGTTCTGCCGGACCTTGTTGTACTCCAGGGTGAGGTCCTTGATCATCCCCTGCGCGTTGTCGGTGGCGCTTTTCATTGCCACCATCCGCGCGGAATGCTCGGAGGCCTTGGCGTCCAGCACCAGCTGGTACACCTGAAAATGGAGATAGGCGGGGAGCAGGGCCGACAGCACCTCATTCCCGTTCGGTTCGTAGATATACTGCAAATTTTCATCCGACGTCAGTTCCTGTGGCGGCTTTTCCACGATCCCCGCTTCCAGCTTGGCCAAACGTCCGATCGGCAAGAGGTCGTTCTGCTCCGGCTTCTGCACCAGCGTATTTACGAACCGGGTGTGAAAAACACTCACGCTGTCGATCTTCCCTTCCAGATACTGGTCGATGAGAAACTGGCTCATCTGGCGCACACGGTAGCTGGAGGCGTCGTCCTTGATATCAAAGTCTGCCAGCAGTTCTCGCCCCATCCGGGCGATAAACTGTTTCCCCTTCTTTCCTGCCGCGACAAAAACCGTCTCTTTCGGCAGGACGGCCACCTCCCGCAGAAGGTTTGTGTTTAGCGCCCCGCACAACCCCTTGTCTGTGCTCAGAATCAGGACGCACGGCCTCCGCAACTCCCGTTTCTCAAGAAAAGGATGGGAGAGCGATCCAACTCGGTTCGCGAGTGAAGAAAGCACCCGGTTGAGCGATTCCGCATAGGGCCGACCTGCCAGCGCCATCGCCTGCGCTTTGCGCATCTTGGAGGCCGCCACCATCTGCATCGCCTTGGTGATCTGCGCGGTATTACGAACCGAACGGATCCGACGACGGATATCGTGTGTGCTAGCCATTCTTTTTTCCTTAGTCCGACGGTTGGTTGGCCACGAAGTCGCTCAACGCGCTCTTCAGTTCCGCCGTCAGGGCGTCATCCATCACTTTTTTCTCACGGATCTCGCGCAGAATGTTGTCCTTGCGGGTCGTCAGATATTCGGCCAAGCGGTTTTGGAAGGCCTTCACCATGTCCACCGGAATGGCATCGAAATATCCGTTCTGGATCGTCCAAAGGATGGCCACCTGCAGTTCGATCAAGAGAGGTTGATACTGGGTTTGCTTGAACACCTCCACAATACGGGCGCCCCGGTCCAGCTTCGCCTTGGTCGCCGCGTCCAGATCACTGGAAAACTGGGCGAAAGCCGCCAACTCGCGGAACTGAGCCAACTCGAGTTTGATCTTGCCGGCCACTTGTTTGATCGCCTTGATTTGCGCGGCGGAACCCACGCGGGAGACCGAAAGGCCCACACTGATCGCAGGTCGGACCCCTTGATAGAAGAGATCCGTTTCCAAATAGATCTGCCCGTCGGTGATCGAAATTACGTTCGTAGGGATGTACGCGGCAACGTCACCAGCCTGCGTCTCGATGATCGGCAGAGCCGTCAAGGATCCCGCCCCCTCGTGCTCACTCAGACGCGCACTGCGCTCGAGGAGCCGGGAGTGAAGATAAAACACATCGCCGGGATAAGCCTCCCGTCCTGATGGACGGCGCAAAACGAGCGAGACCTGACGGTAGGCCACAGCATGCTTGGAAAGATCGTCAAAAATAATCAGGGCATCCATCCCATGATCCATAAACCACTCCCCCATCGCGCAACCCGCAAACGGGGCGAGATACTGGGAGGTGGCTGAATCCGATGCGTTAGCCGCGACGATTATGGTGTAAGCGAGGGCTCCGTTTTCCTCGAGCACCGCGAGGGTGCGCGCAAGGCTGGAGTTTTTCTGCCCGATCGCCACGTAGATCGAATAAACCGGCCGGAAAGTTTTATCGCCCAACTTCTCGGCTAGGATGTTGATGCGGGCCTGATTGATAATCGTGTCGATCGCCACGGTAGTCTTCCCCGTCGAGCGATCGCCGATGATCAATTCCCGCTGCCCGCGCCCGATCGGAATCATCGTATCGATCGCGAGAATCCCTGTCTGGAGTGGTTGACTGACCGACTGACGTTTGATGATGCCTGGAGCAATCTTCTCCACAGGATATGTGGTCTCCGCCTGGATCGCCCCTTTGCCGTCGAGAGGTTCCCCCAGAGCGTTGACCACGCGACCCAACAACCCCTTCCCCACAGGCACCTGAAGGAGTTTGCCGGTCGCCTTGACCTCGTCCCCTTCTTTGATGCGCGTAAAATCTCCAATGATGATGGTGCCCACCTCGGTCTCCTCGAGATTTAAGGCCAAGCCGGTCACGCCGCCGGGAAACTCGATCATTTCGTTGAGGGCAACTCCCGTCAGACCTTCTATCTTGGCCACGCCGTCCCCGATTTCGCGGACACGTCCGGTGTGGCTTTTCGTGGCCTCGGATTTGAGTTTTCCGATTTCAGCTTCGATTTCTGCGATAATTCCACTACTCATTTTCTGACTCCTTTTTTTCCTAAACCCGGTTCAGACCGACCGGCCGAGCGCCTCGAGGCGCCCGCGCAGGGTCGCGTCCCAAACATCGCTGCCCACGCGGATTTTTAATCCGCCGAGAACCTCGGACCGGACTTCGGTCCTTTGGGCCAGCGGTTTCCCAAAATGTTTTTCCAGCATCGCGAAGATCGATTTTCCCCCATCCTCCAACTGAATGGAGGAGATCACCTCATGGGTGTGCCGTTCGACTTCCAGTTTGGCAAGTTGGGCTAGCCGCCCAAGTACTTGCAGGTAGCCCCGCGGACGCTGCTTTGCGATGAGGGCGACCACCTTGCGGAGGCGGCTTTCATCCAGCCCTTTTTCCGATCGACAGATCCGGAAGAGGGTTTTGGCTTCGGCGCGGGCGGCTCGGTTGATCTTCATCGGGATTGGTGCGGCACGGGGTCAGGGCTTATCCCGCGATCTGCGCCACCGCTTCCTGGCGCAGGCGTTCCTCGTCCTGCGGGGTGAGCACGCGACCGACAACTTTTCCCGTGGTGAGAACCACGAGACGCACGAGCTCTTGGCGCATCTCGACCTCGAGCTTGGCTCGGTCGCGCGTCATGGTCTCACGGGCTTGTTGGACCAATGTCTCCGCCTGAGTTTGGGCCGCGGCCAGCCGTTTGGCGCCTTGGACATCGGCAGCGGCCCTCGCCTCCGCCACCATCCTCTCCGAGCGAGCTTCGGCTTCCCGGAGAATTTTGCGACGCTCCTCTTCCGCTTGCGCCAAACTTTGACGCCCTCGTTCGGCGTCGGCCAAGCCCTCTTGAATCAGTCGCTTGCGATCCGCCAGCATCCGGAGGACGGGGCGATAGGCGAAGTACCAGAGCACCCCCAACACGAGGAGAAAGTTGATCGTTTGTGCGGTGAATTTCGCCCAATCGATCCCCATTTGCTCCGCGAGCTGGTGCCCGGTCTCGACGAGGGAAGTAGCCAGCATGGCGGTTCGGCCGGCTCGAGGTTATTTATTGACGACGAAATAGACGAGGATCGCGAGACCCTCGGCAAACGCCATCCCGAGAAGGCTGATGATCAGCACCGGATTAAAGGCTCCGGGATTCCTCCCGATAGCCTCGGCCGCCTTTCCACCAATCAAGCCGACGCCGAGCGCCGCACAGGCGCCGACCAGCGCGACCGCCAATTGCATTCCGTTAAAGGTGATCTGTCCTGCTTCTGCCAACATCATAGGTTGTCCCTTTCTTCTTGGTTCCGGTCTCCCGCTTCCCCGACCCTCACGGGCCGTTAGGAACGAGATCTCCCGGGATCTTTCTAGTGGTGCCCGCTTTCCTCTTCGGAATGCGAACAAAGTGTGGCCGTAAAAGCCACACAAAGCATGGTGAATACAATCGCCTGAACGAGGGAGACGATCAACTCCAGAAAGTAAAACGGCACCGCCGCCAGCCCAAACGGCATCATCTTCAGCATCTGGGTCAAGACGCTCTCCCCGCCGTAAATGTTACCGTACAGACGCATCGAGAGGGAGACGGGTCGGATAAGGATCGAGATAACCTCAACAATGCCGACAATGAAAAAAATCACCGTCATGGGGAGGAGAAGGAACCCGCCTATCTTCCCCTTCACCCCAAAGATATGTTTAATCAGACCGATGGGGCCGTTGAAACGGATGGCCCAGATAGTGCTCATTATAAAATAAATCAACGCCATCGCCACGGTGAGGTTTGCGTCGGCGGTCGGCGGACGAAGAAGGGGCCGATTCACGTGTTCGAGCGCGAAAGGCAAGCCCCCCTCCTTGGCAATCCCATAACCGACACTGCCGACTCCGGGCATAAGATCGAGCAGGTTGGAAAGGGTGATGAAAATGAAGTAGGTCGAAATGAGGGGAAAAGCCCAGCGGACCACCTTGGGGTCGAGCAAGCCGGCAACCATATTTTGGGCCGCCTCCACCACTGCCTCCACGAGATTTTGCGACCCCCTGGGCACCATAGCCATTTTTCGCGTTCCCAAACTGACCACGGCAAGGATTAGCAAAGCCACCGCCCAAGAGCCGACCATACTGCTGGTGATGGGCAGAGGTCCGAGCTGAAAAAAAGTTGTGGCGGCGGCAGGAACAGCAGCCCCTCCTGAGACGGATGCAAAAGGGAAAAATATATCCATGAGTAGCCTTCCAATTGAGCGCAAAGCCCCACTCCTGCCAAGCTGTTCCACCCCACGCCACCGTTTCGATCGTCGAGGTGCATCCACCTCCATTTTTCATTCTTGCGATGCCGTCATACCCAACCCCAATAAGCACCTCCGGTTGACATGCGTGCGGTCAATGCCTACGTTGAAGGCATGAGGCAAAAGCAGAAAACACAGTACACTATACGTGACGTTCCGGAGGCGGCGGATGCCCGACTTCGGGAAACCGCGGCCATGGAGGAGATCAGTCTGAATCAAGCAGCCCTGCAGGCCATGGAACGAGGACTGGGAATGGGTGGTCAGCCCGTTCACTACCGCTCTCTTCGCTCGTTGCTCAACAAGCCCGGAGAGGTGGATCGAGCTTCCTGGGCTGAGGCTCTGTCCCAGATGGATCAGGTGAACCCGGAAGACTGGAAATAAACCATGCGATTATTGATCGACAGCAACCGCTTCATTGATTTTTGCTCTGGCGATCCAGAAGTCGTGTCCCGTCTCGAAACAGCGGCACTAGTGGTCGTCCCCTTTGTCGTGCTGGCGGAGATCCGGGTCGCTTCCCTTCTTTTAAAGCACGGGGATGTGCAGGCCCGGATGTTGACCGAGTTTCTTCATCAACCTGGGGTGCGCACGGTTCATTCCACCGATGTGACGACTCACCACTGTGCGGCTCTTTATGTTCATCTTCGCAAACAGGGCACGCCTATCCCAACAAACGATATCTGGATTGCAGCGTTAGCGTTGGAACATTCGCTCGTGATTTACACGCGGGACGCCCACTTCGATCATCTGCCCCAGATTCCAAAGATCAGATAAGAGGGCTACCCACTCAAACTTTCCGCTTCAGAATTAACAACGGGCGAGGAGGAATCCCCGCGGGACGTTAGGAAATAAAAAACACCACTTTCGTACATTCGCACCTTCACACACACATATCGCCCCGATGCAGTGGGACGAAGGAGGGTTGGAG
>CAIVGD010000389.1 GCA_903905395.1 uncultured Verrucomicrobiota bacterium | reverse complement strand
TGGCAATTCGGCGGGGATCGAGCCCGCGGCCTGGGATTCGCTCCGAAGGACCAAGGTTTTTCTCAAAGCCCCGATCACTACGCCGCAAGGCGGGGGTTATAAAAGTTTAAATGTGACCACGCGGAAGGCCTTTGGGCTTTACGCCAATATTCGTCCCTGCATCGCCTACGCCCCCTACATTAAGACGAAGCATCCAGGGATGGATGTGGTCATTGTCCGGGAGAACGAGGAGGACACATATTCAGGGATCGAGCACCGGCAGACCCATGATGTGATGCAGTGTCTGAAACTGATCAGCCGGCCGGGCTGCGAGAAGATAGTGCGGTATGCGTTTGAGTATGCTCGTGCGTACGGGCGTAAAAAAGTGACCTGTTTTATGAAAGACAACATCATGAAGATGACCGATGGTCTTTTTCACAAAGTGTTTGATGAGATCGGGGCGGAGTATGCGGAGATCGAGAAGGAGCATTGGATTGTGGATATCGGTGCGGCGAAATTAGCCGACACCCCGGAAGCATTTGATGTCATCGTAATGCCTAATCTCTACGGGGATATTCTTTCGGATGTGGCGGCGCAGATTGCGGGATCCGTGGGCTTAGCCGGCTCCGCCAATATTGGAGATGGATGCGCGATGTTTGAGGCGATTCACGGGTCGGCTCCGCGCAGGGCTGGTCAAAACCTCGCGAATCCTTCTGGGCTTTTCCTGGGGGCGGTTCAAATGTTGGTTCACATCGGCCAAGCGGATGTCGCTGAGAAGGTGCAAAATGCGTGGTTAAAAACGATCGAGGATGGGGTTCATACCTACGACATCTTCAAGGAAGGAGTGAGCAAGCAGAAGGTGGGGACGAAGGAGTTTGCTCAGGCCGTGGTTGCGCGGATTGGGCAGAAACCGAGCAAGCTCAAGCCGGTGGATTATAGCAAGGCGCCCACCCGACCACTGACTACGCGACCTCCGTATGTGCGGGAGACTTCCAAGCGGGAACTTGTGGGAGCGGATGTTTTTGTGTGCTGGACGGAGGGATCCATGGAAGAGTTGGCCAAGAAGTTGGGGCCGTGTGCCTCGGATGGGATGAAATTGGAATCTCTGTCCAACCGCGGGATGCAAGTGTGGCCCGGCGGGCACAAGGAGACTTTCACGGTGGATTCGACGGCTTGCCGATTTAAATTGCCCGAGGGTAAGGCGGGATCGGTTTCGCATGCGGCGGTCGTGGCATTGTTGGAGAAAATAACGAAGGCCGGTGTCGAGTTTGTGAAATTTGAGGGGTTGTATAATTTTGATGGCAAAGCGGGCTTTGCGAAGGGATAGGAAGGACGCGGGCGGCGGACCGCCCCCAGTTTAAGTTGAAGTTTAAGTCAGAAGAGCTGGGAATTGATGGCTAAGGTAGCGGCGGCATCTCCGAGGCCGCCTAGGTGGCAGGCTCAAATTAGAAAACAAATGTAGGGCGACCATTCCTGGTCGCCGTACGGATCGGTGGGCGATGGGTTCAATTTTCCAGCGACCCGCAGGGGCGCATACGTAATTTATACTAACAACCGGCAGCTCGCGCAGCCGGCTAATCTCTTTCACCCCTCCGGGGTTGGTGAGCAGGCCCGGAGGGTTGAGGGAGATTAGTCCCGCGACTGCGGGACCCGCCCCACAATTGTTTGGATTTCTGAAAACTCAGTGCGCGAGGACGCCGAGTTGATCGCGGGCGCCGAGGGAGCGGGCGAGGCGGGATGGATCGGCGTGGCCGGCGAGCACTTCCCGGTAGGAACGCAAAAGATGGATGGATTCTTCTGGGGATTCCTCCAAAAGTTCGAGGCGGAAGTGTCGCAAGCCTGTGGCCAACAGATCGCGGAGATGGGATGCGCCCGACTGCGGGCGCGCGTGAAAAACGGTGTTGCGGCAACCGACATCGGCTCGGATGGGGTGGGATTCGCCGACTCGGTCGCGCACGGCGATATGGTGGCGATCGCAAGGACGCCCACAGGTGAGGTGGTCTTTTCCATCCGTTAGGAAAGCAGCGAAGACGCAGTGTTCCATATGAAACATGGGGATGTGTTGGTGAATGGTAAGCTCAAACCAGGAGGGAGGGGCGGAGCGGAGGAGTTCTAGGACTTGGGCAATGTTAAGGTCGTAGCTGGGAGTCACGCGTTGGAGGCCTTCGGAGATGAAGAGATCGGCGGTGAGTGGGTTGGCGATATTGAGAGAGTAGTCGCCGACGAGGGTGAGTTTGGAAGATCTGAAATAAT
>CAIVGD010000388.1 GCA_903905395.1 uncultured Verrucomicrobiota bacterium | reverse complement strand
GCATTCCTTGGACTTCTCCTCGGCGGGGCATTTTTCGGATTCGGACGCTCGTCGGGCGACTCGGATCGAAACTACAGCAAAAAGGTGATCCGCCCGCCTGGTTCGGTGGAAGAGAAGAATTTTCTCAACTGCTGCATCAAGTGCGACCAGTGCATCCGCGTTTGTCCGACAAACGTCCTACAGCCCGCAATTTTTGAAGCCGGCATCGAAGGAATCTGGACGCCGATCCTCAACATGAAGATCGGTTACTGCGAGCTCAACTGTACGCTTTGCGGCCAGGTCTGTCCGACTGGAGCGATCCAGCGGATCACGATTGAAGAGAAAAACGGCGTCGGGCAATTTGGAGCTCAAGGTCCAGTGCGCATTGGAACGGCCTTTTTCGATCACGGCCGATGCCTCCCATGGAGCATGGAAACCCCCTGCGTCGTTTGTGAGGAAGTTTGTCCGGTCTCGCCAAAGGCGATCTTCTCGCGCGAAGTCATCTTCGCCAAACGGGACGGCACGCCGGTCACACTGCGCCAGCCCTATGTGGACCCCGCGCTCTGCATCGGCTGCGGGATTTGCGAGCGCGAGTGCCCTGTTGCCGACGAGGCGGCCATCCGCATCACCGCCATTGGTGAAACCCGCTCACACGATCGCCGACTCCTTCTCGACGGAGGGAAAACCTGATTACCATGGCCAAACCCCAACCAGCCACACGCATCCGCACCTGTCGTGCATGCGGCACCGAGTATGAGTATCCGCTGAAAGGAGAGTCAGCGACCCGTCACCACTGTGGTGAATGCGCCGGGATCCCCGCTCCATTGAGGAGGGTCAGCGAGCGCCTCCTGCTACGCATTAAAGAACTGGAAACCGAAATCGCCAGGCTTCAACCAAATGCCTGTTCGAACATTCCTCCATCTACGGCAGAACCGACTCCGCGCTGATTCCTATCGGCAGAGTTGACCGCAGTGCTTGGACTTAATTTGCCTTCGGGGGTTCGAGCGGATGAATGATCGAACTATGAAATGAGAAAATCGTGCTGCGAGCATGCTGCGAGCATGCTGCGAGCATGCTGCGAGCACGGGCGGGCGGGGGCCGGTTTGGGCATTCAAATGCATCACATCAAAATATCGATACAAGTTAATGTCTATGAGCTGTTAACAAAATATAAAACCTCGCTTAACCGGACACCCAATCAAAAAGGTGTCAGAGTAGTGTCAGAGCAAAGGGACAAAATGTCTCACTTTTGTCAAAAAGGCGGTCTTGCGTCGAAAAGGACCTCTCTGTTTTTTCGAAGAAAGGCCATCATCCTAGTGCTCGGATTTAGAGATGAGGACGAAAAGCAGTGGTTGTGGGATTTGAGACCGAATTTGCCTTCGGGGGTTCGAGCGGGTTGAATGATCGAACCATGAAAAAGACGATCCGGTTCAAAAAGGAGAAGGATACCAAGAATACAGTGCGGTTTATGGAAGAGCCGGACGACGGCCAACCGCCGGTGGTTGGCACGCTTTACATTCAGAAGTGGTTTGTGAAGGATCGGAATCAGGTAGTGGTCACGATCGATCTGGGTGACGATACATTCTAAATCTGCCCTGCAAAAACTTCCCCAAAAAGCCGACGACATGGTCCGTTAAGGATAACGGCACCTATCTTTGGTTTTGAGGCTAGCGTTTGCGCAATAATTCCAGGCGACAGGAAAAACCACCCAGGTCCACGGTTTGCTGGAACTCGAGACGGAAGGAAGAAGCCGCAGGTTTGATGCGGAGGGGATTGATCCAGATCATCCGACCGCCGGGACGAATGGCGAAGGATGCGACATCGAACAACTCTTCGAACAATCCGCGGAGATTGGGAATCGGCACCCGTTTGCCCAGCGGAGGATTGGTGATCATGAGGGTGACGCTTTCCTGGCCCCAGTTCGGAATATTCTGGAACTCACGAAAATCCCGGGAAACAAAATCTGCGCGCACCCCTTGGAAACGGGAGGCACTCCAGTTGGCCCTGGCGGCTTCGGTGGCGTCATGACTGAGATCGGTTCCAAGGATCCGACTAACGCCACCCAACCGAACCCGTTCGATGAGTTCGAGCCCGGATCCGCAGAAGGGATCCCAGACGACGTCTTCGGGGAACGGGCCTGCGAGGCGGGCCATGGCGGCGGCGAGTGGCGGGTGGGAAGCGGCGGGCACATCCTGCAAGCGATAAGGGAAACGGGGATCGGGGGATAGTCGGGGGCGGAGTTCCACCAAGTCGCCGGATGGGCTGGGGTGAACTTCTATGGCCCAAGGGGCCTCGCGGGAGTCGTTAAGAATATCCGGGCAGAGGGAGTAGGCCTGTTGGACAATTTTGAGGATGGCTCCGCGTTGGTGTCCTTTGGCGACAAACTCCAGCCGGTAACGGATCGGGCCAGCAGTGAAGGTTTGCAAAATGCGACGACTGAGCGGCGAGGCGATGAGAGAGGCGATGGCATTCTCTGACTCGTGGCCTGACCCTTTTGGTAAAGTGCCGAGGAGAAAGGAGAGGGTGGAAAAACAGCGGAAGGCGTAGAGGTCGGCCAATCGGAAGGAGGCGGTGGGAGCGAGGGTGAGCAAGCCGGGGCGGATATCAATGATGCGGAACGTGGCGCGAGAGTCTTTGATTTCCTGGGAAAGGATGGGTTCGAGTCCCGTCCGGCAGCGGAGGTGGATGCGGGCCTGGGTGGGGTCGGGGAGGGGAACATCCATCCGTACGGTGGAAGGTTTTTGTTGGCGGGCGAGGTTGGCCTTGGCCCGTTGCTCGGTGAGGTGGGAAAGGCCGCCGCTATGGGTGCGAATGAGATCGAGAGTGGCGGAACCACCGATTTTATTGAGAGCTTGGCCGAGGAACTTTTTTTCGCGGTCGGCCGTGGATTTTTGGAGGAGGGCGAGGAGTTCTCGTTCTTCCGTTCGTCCAGCGCCGATTTTGGGGAGGGCGGCCATGGCGTAGCGGCGGATTTTTTCGGAGGGATCTTGGAGGAGAGAGAGAAGCCATTTACGAACCGGTTCCTTGAGGTCGGGTTGATTGGCGTCGGTCAAGCCGGCACCGACGGCGCGGATGACGGCGACGCGCTGGATTCTTTCTTCTGGGGTGGCCTGATCGAATCGGGGTACTTCTTCCTGCCAGAGATTGATCCAAGGAAGGGCGCGGAGTTCCCGGTAAAGTTCCTTGGTGGGGTGGATCGTTTTCTTG
>CAIVGD010000387.1 GCA_903905395.1 uncultured Verrucomicrobiota bacterium | reverse complement strand
TCACTCCAGCCGGGACCGGCCCCTCGACGTGGATCGCCGCCGCCTTCATCGCTCTCGTGCTCCCATTGCTCCTTTCCGTGGTTGTTCCGGAAACCCTCGTGCGCAATCGACTCCTTGCCCTTTTCCTCATCACCCTCGTCGCTAATTTCGCTTTCATCCTCTTGCTTTTGGGAATCGCCCCCCGCTTTTCTTTCGGGGCGGGCTCCTACCTCATCCCTCCAGCCTTGGCCGCCCTCGTGCTGACCACGCTGGTCAGTCCCCGGGCCGGTCTCCTGCTCGTCGTACTCCTCGGACTGGGCGAGTTTTTTCTCCTGCACCCGGATGGCCGATACCTCATCTCGTCCATCGTCACCGGACTTTCTGCAGTTCTTTTTTCCAAAAAGATGTACCGCCGCTCGGATCTCCTTCGCGCAGGAGCTGGGATCGGTCTCGTTGCCCTCTTCGCCACCGTTCTTTCGGCCGGACTCAACTTCACCATCGCCCGCGAACTCATCCTCACCGAAGCCATCTCCGCCGCCGCCGTCGGTCTTCTCGGTGCCATCCTCGTCGGAGCCCTCTTCCCTATCCTCGAATCCACTTTCGACCGCACCACCGATCTCTCTTGGCTGGAACTGGCCAGTCTGGATCATCCGATTCTCCGGCGCCTCGCCCTCGAAGCTCCTGGAACCTATCTCCACAGCGTCCTCGTGGGCCACTTGGCTGAAGCGGCGGCTAGTGCCTCCGGAGCCGCCAACCCGCGTGCCTGCCGCGCCATGGCCCTCTATCACGACATCGGTAAGCTCGAGAAACCTGAATATTTCACGGAAAATTTCAACGCCTGTGATCTCGATCCCCACGCCAACCTCACCGCCTCGATGAGCGCTCTCATTATTCACGCCCACGTGAAGGACGGCGTCGCCCTCGCCCGCAAATATCGCCTGCCCCGCCGGATCCGCGAGGCCATCCGCGAACACCACGGCACCGGACTCGTCTGGTACTTCTACCAACGCGCCCTCCAACAGGAACAAGACGCCCGCACCGGAGGTAAGATCCTCCGCCTCCGCGATGACGACATTCCAGGGGTTGACGAATCCTCCTTCCGCTACCCCGGCCCCATCCCTCACTCCCCCGAAACGGCTTTCCTCTCCCTCGCCGATGCCGCCGAATCCGCTTCCCGTTCCATTGAAAAGCCCGCGCCTGGGGATGCGGATAAGTTGGTGGAAAAATTTTATGCCGAACGGGAAAAGGAAGGACACTGGGACGCCTGCGGCCTGACCACCTTCGAGTGGCACACAGCCCGCCGCGCGCTGGCTACCGCTCTGGAGATCATCCTCCGCCCCCGCATCCGTTATCCCAGCGACCGCCGTGCCAACAAAAACAATCCAAATCCACTGGAGCAATCGCCAGCGTCTCCATCCGCTGACTCTCACGTTCTTCCGTCGCAGGGTTAAGCGCGCCCTCGCGCGCCTGCCAGCCGCGCGTCGCCGCCGTCTCCCCTCCGAAATCGGAATCGTGCTGGTCTCCTCCCGGGAAAGTGGGCGTTTGCACCAGCTTCACCTCCGTGATCCGTCTCCAGCCGATGTTCTCGCATTTCCCCACGGGGAGATTGTCGTCTGCCCCGCCGTCGCCGCCGCCCACCACCGCGCCCACCGACTCACCCTGCGCGAAGAACTACTAACCTATATCCTACACGGAATTCTTCATCTTGCCGGCTATCGCGATTCCACACGCGCTGGCGCCATCGCCATGCGTCGCCTACAAACTCGCCTCCGCCGCTAGCCAATCACGCGCGCCCTCCATCGCTAAGGGCTTTGGACTTAAAAAACCAAAAACAACTGTGGGGCGTCCATTGGCCCCCTTAAACCTGCCCCCGACCTTTGCCAAATCCCCTCTGGGAGGGAGGGTTTGTGTGCTTACGCACACGCGCAATCTCATTTCTCGCTCCGCGACGGAATAGATGTGTGCTTCGCACCGGAAGTTCGTGGACGCCTCAAAATGCAATCCGAATGGCGGGCAGGATGCCCGCCCTACAATTGTTTTGTAATTTGAGCCTGTCAGATAGGCGGCCTCGGAGATGCCGCCGCTACCTTAGCTCTCAATTCTCAGCTCTTCTGACTTCAACTTCAACTTCAACTTAAACCGGCTGCGCCGTTCCCTATCTTCTCTCCGCGGCGTCTGCGGCCCGCGACCGCGGGAAAAAATCATCTCGCGGTGTTCTTGGCGTAATAAGTTTTCTAAATCTCAAGCCGAAGCCAACTCAGCTTCCAGAGGCTTTTCTTTTCTGAATTGACTCACCCCCATGATGCTAAAACCAACGACCTGCCCCTGCTCGTCCACGCGCTCCATCACAGCATCGTTGTTTGTTTCCTTCTCATAGCCGGAGACGTCCGAGAAGCGGACTTCCAGAAAATCCGACTCAGCATCGAACCAGACTTTTAGTTTATCGGCCATAATGTTTCTCCAGTTTTTGGTTTATCGGTCAGGTAGGCGGTCACAATGAATGCATCCTCCTCCTTGTATTTTACAACAACGCATAGCCATTTACTACCCACAATTGTCTCTGCATAAAAATCGTAAAACAAGCTCACGGCAGTGGTGGAACGCGAACGGCGCACCAATTGTGGCTTGCCCACCACCCGCTCGATCTCCGCACTCATCGCCTGCATCTCCGGGTGTTCCAGAATGTGCTGCCGCCGCTCATCAGTAAGTCTCACAGAATGCCCAAAGCAATCTTGTATCGTTCTCATTTTGCGGAGCCTTCCACAATGGCAATTTTCATTATCCCTTTAGTTGGGCGTTGTCACCCTTGGACACAGTACACTCAGGCCACGCAACCAGGACATCATCTGTTATCTACAGAGATCTTGACTCCCTGACGCCAAGGCACTTTAGGAACCGTTTCCCACCCACTCATCGCCATCATCCCGACCAGCAAACCAGCAGGGATTCGTTTCATCCGATTAGTCTGGGCGCCTATCAGTGGCGATGGCAAGGGTTGGTAACTCGTCCCGTCTCTACCTTAGTAACTAGTGGGCAGTTTTTTAGTATGTTTGAACTTACTACTAACTGCCTACTCCCGGGCAACCACCTTCATACATTCTCACATTCACACTTCCTTAACCCCTTAATCCCTGAATCCCTTTTCCCCGCACCTTCCCACTCTCTTCCCCCTCTGACTTCAACTTAAACTTAAACTATCTACTCCTCCTTCACTGCTGTGGCTTCTGTTTCTTCCTCAGCCAAAGGTTGGCCGAATCCGCCTCGCGCGGATTCACCGCCTTAACCGTTCGGGGAATTTCAAAGGTCCGTTCGACGCGGGCAAACATCTCGGAGACTGGATCCCCGTCCTCGTCTATCAACTCCACCACCACCCGATGCCTCCCCTCCGCCAGTCCAGCCCAAGCATACGGATCGCCCGTGCTTAAAATAGTTTCCACCCCGTTCATTTGCGTCTTGATGCGGAACGTCTCCTTGCTCAATGGGGCGTTGTGCGCCCGTAAGTCCAACCACACCTTCCCATCAGCATCCGGATAAACATTGCCATCTTGTGGCATATTCACCGTCAGATAAGGACGATCCCACGGCTGAAAATTGGAAAAGTCTTTCCGTCTCACATAGAAATTCACCCGATCGCTCGCCCGAGATTCCGCCAGCATCTTTCCATCCGGTTTCACGGCATACACGCGCAAGCTATGCGCGCCAGGAGCCATTCCGTGGAGAATGATCGGCTTCAGTTCGTTCGTGTGCTCCATCGGCGACCCATTGTCCACAATCACATTGATTCGGTTCCCCCCTTCCCCCAGCGCGTAATTCTCCACCCGCACAAAAACATCCACCGTTTCCCACGGCACGACCTGCTCGTCTTCAGGCGACTCAATCTTCACGATCACCGGTTGATGGGGATGAATCGGTTGGCCCGTATCGGTTTTGGGTTTTTCAACCCGCTCGGCTTTCCTGACAGGCTCTTCTAGTGGTTGGGCCTGACGCACTTCCTCTTCCACCGCTTCCGCCTTCCGCACCGGCTCATCCCCCAGTTGCGCCCAGACAAAAGCCGACGCCGAAAGTATCCACCCGACCATCAAGATTCGAGGCACCATAAACCCCATCATCCCACTTCCCTCCAATTCATAAACCTTTAAACTTCATTTCCCATGCCCTCCTTGGCTTTGACTCACTCGCTCGATTTATCCGCTATTCTGCTCGGCGGGCAAAGTTTCTGCTGGAACGAAGTTGCGCCCGGTCGCTTTGCCGGCTGGATCCAAGCCCAACCGGTCCATCTCCAAGTTCTGGATGGCTCCGTGCACTGGGACAACCCCTCCCTCTCCCCCGATCATATCCGTCACTACCTCACTCTGGATCTTGATTTCGCCTCGATCATTAAAGCTTTCCCCTCTCACGATCCCCATCTCGCCGAAGCCCGCCGTACTCATCCTGGGCTACGCGTCGTCCGCGAGGATCCTTGGGAATGCCTCGCCAATTTCATCTGCTCCTCCCTCAAACAGATCTCCCAAATCCGACAGATCAACGCCCGTCTTCGGACATCTTTGGGAGGACCGGCACGTCTTTTCCCATCCCCTCAGATCCTCGCCAAAGCTGGGGAAAAAGCCCTGCGCGACTGCGCTTTGGGATATCGCGCCCGTCACCTCGCCGCGCGCCCGCGTTACCTTGGTGGCCGAACCCGTGGCGGTGCCGGGCCAGACGCTGCGCCTGCTGTT
>CAIVGD010000386.1 GCA_903905395.1 uncultured Verrucomicrobiota bacterium | reverse complement strand
GGCTTGCTCCCAATGATCGCGGCCAGGATGGCGTCCGGTTGGACGGGTTTCATAAACGCTGCATTCGGTTTCTTTGCCATAGTACTTGATTCTCCTTGGTTTGGGTTTCGTTAACGACTCAGAGGGCACGATGCCCTCTCGTAGACGGCTGACAACTCTTTTTTACGAGGGAAAACCGATTTTCCGCTGGGCCGTAAACTGTCGATCTTTGACGGGATTCATCCCCTGCCCCCCGAATCGCCGCCTCGATCTCCTGCGGTTCCAGTCGCTCCCCATGCTTTCCCCCGCTCGTCCGCGTGATCGACTCCTCATAAAGCGTCCCCTCGAAATCGTTGCAACCCCAGCCCAACGATTCCACCGCCCCCGCCACACCAAGCTTCACCCAGCTGGTTTGCAGATTGGGGATGACATCCCCTAACACCATACGGGCCAGCGGATAAAGACGCCGCGCCCGCTTCCGGATTTGCTCCTCCAACACCCGTATCCCTCCCACCCGGCGGGCGAGGATCGATCCCAGACGATTTTGGTACGGGACGAACGCCAAGGGCACCAGTTCGGTAAATCCACCGGTCTCCTCCTGCACCGACCGGAGCACATCAAAGTGGGCGCGGATCTCTTCCCACCTTTCCACATGCCCGAACATCACGGTCGCGCTGGACCGCAACCCCGCCCGATGCGCCGCCCTCACGATCTGCACCCAGCGCGCCACCGGCAGTTTGTTTCGGGAGATTTTTCGGCGCACCTCATCCACCAGAATCTCCGCCGCCGTTCCAGGAATGGATCCCACGCCAGCCGCCCGTAACTTAGCCATCATCTCCTCCGGCTCGCATTCCGCTTTCTCACACAAAGAATCGATCTCCATCGGGGAGAAGGCATGGAGATGCATCCATGGAAACGATTCCCGCAAAGCCCGCACCAGATCCAAATAATACTCCGGCCGTAAATCGGGATCGATGCCGCCCTGCAGACAAACCTCCGTCACCCACGGCGTCTGTCCCACCCTCTCCACCACCTCGTCAATGCGGTCCGAAGTCGCCCCTGCCGTCCCAGGTCGTCGCCCGAAACCGCAAAAGGAACAGCCCACTACACACACCCGGGAGAAGTTAGCGTTGCGGTTCACCACATACGTCACTATGCGACCGTGCCGACGCAAGGTGCGAGCCCGTGCTTCATCCATCAGCTCAGGCAGAGCCATTTTCCATGGATCCTTCATCTCCCGCCCTCCAAAATAAAACGTTCCACCCGCTCCAACCAGACCGGATCCAGCCACTCGGCCGTGGCGTGGGTTTCGTACACAGGCAGGCGCTCAACCAATCTCCGCCCCACCCCGGCACACGCCTCTCGATAGTGCTCCACCCGCTCCCATGGGCGGGCCGGATTCACCTCATCCTTCGCCCAGGAAATCCCACCCAAATCGTCCAACCCATCCAGCAGTTCAACCCAGCGCGATTCAAGATTGGGCGGAATCTGGATCGCCACCTCCGGCGCCAACTCCCGCCACGAGTCCATCATCTCCTCATACTCCTCCAAAGTAGGCAACGATCCCGCCGGCCATTTCGACCCCTCGTTCGCCACGTAACGCTGGATCAGGATCTCCTGGAGTTGGCCATGTTGGCCGTGCAGATCCGCCAGCACCCGCAGAGATCGCAGGCGGGAGACCTGATTCTCCCCCCAACCCACCAGAATCCCGCTCGTAAAGGGCACCTTGGCCCTGCCCGCCGCCTCGATTCCCGCAATCCGCCCCGCCGCTTTTTTTTCCGGCGCCATGTGAGGATGATCAGTCACGCTCTCCAGCATCATTCCCATCGAAACAAAATGCGGACGCAACCGCCGGAGCTCCTCTTCCGTCATCCGTCCGAAGTTTCCATGGGGAAAAAGCCCAGCTTCACGGCACCGATCCGCTACGTGGGCGGCAAATTCCCAGAAATCCCAATAACCCCTCCGCGCCAGCTCGTCCCGGATGTGAGGCATTGTTCCCGGTCGCTCGCCAGAGATAATCAAGGCCTCCCGCGCCCCACCCTTCCGCGCCTCCGTCACGATCCGCTCCACCTCTGATTCGCAAAGTAATCCTTCGTGCTCGGAGCGGAATCCGCAGTACGCACAATGCCATGGGCAATCGTGGGTCAAAACCAGGGTCACCGATCGGGAGTACGTCACCGGTCTTTCGGATCGAGGATCCGTTCGGCACAAGGCGGGCTCTTCGTAAACGGCTTTCAACGAGAGGGATTACCCTCTAAAAATCCACGATGGCTCTCCGTGAAGCAAGACCCTTCCTCATCGCCGCCGCCGCCTTCCTCGGTGCCTCTCTTTGGTTGGGGTGGTGGATCGCCGCCGCCTTCGGCGTGCTCCTCCTCATCGGATTGCTCCTTTTTTTCCGAGATCCCGAGCGCACCCCCCCCGCCAACCCCCTCGCCCTCGTCAGCCCAGCCGATGGCAAGGTGATTTGCGTCGATGAAGCCGAGGACCCCTGCTTTGGTAAAGGGAAATTCCGCCGCGTCGGCATCTTCCTTTCCGTCCTCGATGTCCATGTCAACCGCAGTCCCTACGCTGGCGTGATCGAATGCACCCACTACTCCGCCGGCGAATTCCTCGACGCCCGCCATCTCGAGGTCGATCTCCGCAATGAAAACCAAACCTGGCTCCTCCAGACCGCCCGCGGAACCGTGCTCGTCCGCCAGATCGCCGGCCTGATCGCCCGCCGCATCGTTGGATGGAAAAAATCCGGCGAATCGGTGCAAACCGGCGAGCGGTTCGGCATGATCCGCTTTGGCTCCCGCACCGATCTTTACATCCCCTCCTCTTGCACCATCCAAGTCCAACCCGGCCAGCGCGTCTTGGGCGGAGAAACCATCATCGCTTTATGGCCCGCTTAAAATCCAAGACCCCCTTCAAAACCTCTAGAGGGGTGGCCTATCTTTTGCCAAGTGTGATGACGGCAGGAAATCTCTTCTGCGGATTTATGGCCGTTCTGCAAATCATTCAGGGCAGCCTCCTCCAGGCCACGGAAGACAACGCGTGGATCCGTCACTACGAAACCAGCCTACTTTGGATTCTCGGTGCCTTTATTTTCGATATGCTCGATGGGCGGGTCGCCCGCCTCGGTGGCCATGAGAGCTCTTTCGGACGGGAATTCGATTCCCTGGCCGATGTCATCTCCTTCGGCATCGCCCCCGCCCTGCTTGTCTTCAAAATCGTCTTGGCCGAACTGCCCGCCCGCCTCGGCTGGATGATTGCTTTTGTTTATTTGGTCTGCGGCGCCATGCGCCTCGCCCGGTTTAACTCGCTGGCCCTCGCTCCAGAAACCCCCAACCGCTCCAAAGACTTTACCGGATTCCCCATCCCCGCCGCCGCCGGATTGGTTGCCTCTGTCACCCTTCTTCTCCTCAAGTACTACGAAGCAGATCGTGTCATCGGCAACTTCAAATACCTCCTCGCCGGCCTTCTCC
>CAIVGD010000385.1 GCA_903905395.1 uncultured Verrucomicrobiota bacterium | reverse complement strand
GCCGTCTGGATGGATTCCATAGGCGTGAGCGGTAAAAGCGCATTCCTAAGCATGTTATATATGTAACATGCTTAGGAAGAGATTAAGGGTTAAAGGAGTACGAAAGTCGGCACTAAGTGAATTGAGTTCATAATTGCCTTCTTATGAATGCGGATTGAAGATAGTTTTCAAATCATGGCATCGAGCGAGATTAAGCGTTTTGTTGAATCCGCCATTGGGCAGGGAATTTCACGGGAAGACATCACCCAAGCCCTCAAGTCTGGAGGGTGGTCCGAGCAGGAAATTCAGTCGGCTCTACGGTCTTTCGTGGAAACAAACCTGACTTTGCCTGTCCCTCGGAAACAGGCTTCGGGCTCCCCGCGGGAGGCTTTTTTCCACCTCGTCCTTTTTAGCGCCCTCTACATCTGGGCAAGCTCTCTCTGTGCTCTTTTTTTTCAGTTTATCAATCTTACCTTTCCGCTTCCTTCCGAATCCCCCAACGACTTTTTCGACACGATCCGCCGGGCGACGGCATCCTTGGTGGCGGCCTTTCCGGTTTTTCTTTTCATCCAACAGTTAATCCGAAAGGAGTTCGAGAGGGATCCAGGACTGAGGATCTCGCCAGTCCGCCGGTGGCTGACTTATCTGACTCTCTTTGGCGCAGTAGTCGTTCTCCTGTCCGATGTGATCATGCTTCTGATGAGGCTTTTGGAGGGAGATATAACCACTCGTTTCGTCTTAAAAGCAATGTTCGCCGGTCTGATTGCCGGAGGGGTTCTATTTCACTACCTGCGTGACCTAAAACAGGGCGAATCTGGTGAGGTTTTTTCCTGTCCGTTCCTGAATCCAGGGAAACTCACAATCCTTCTCGGCGCTCTCATCGGGTTCACTGTGGCCGGAGCCATTTATGTCACGGGGGGCCCCGTGAAAGCCCGATACATTAGTCAAGACGCTGACAGAGTCCGTGACCTTCGTAAGATCTATTGGGATATAGATAGATTTTACAATAAGGAGGGAAGACTTCCGGCGAATTTAGAAGAGTGCGATCGAAACCCCGGCACCTTCATTCAGAATAAAAATGATCCAATCACAGGGGAGCCTTATGGATATTTGGTCAAGGATTCACAAGCCTTTGAACTGTCAGGCGAATTCCAACTCCCCAGCCCCAGGAAAGATTCGCAACGGGGCAATCGTTCCTACTATTCGGCGACAGATGATGGTTTTTGGACGCATCCTGCTGGAAATCACAGCTTCTCGATCACATTACCTCCCCCAAAGAATCCATAGTTCCGGCGACGGTATGGCCGGGCAGGCGTGCCCGCCTAGGTTTAAGACTTGGGGCCGAGCATGTCCTGGGGGCGGACGAGGGCGTCGAATTCATCGCCTTTTAGGTAACCGAGGGCGAGGCAGGCTTCCTTGAGTGTCGAATTATCGTGGTGAGCCTTTTTTGCGACGGCAGCGGCCTTGTCGTAACCGATTTTTGGTGAAAGTGCGGTGACCAGCATGAGCGAGCGGGCGGTGTACTCCTTGAGTTTGGACGCATCTGCCTGGATGCCTTCGACGCAGAACTCCCGGAAGGTGCGGCAGGAGTCGGCCAGCAGTTGAACCGAATGTAGAAAATTGTGGATGATGACCGGCTTGAAAACATTGAGTTCGAAGTTTCCCTGGGAACCAGCAAACCCGATCGTCGAATCGTTTCCGTGAACCTGCGCACAGACCATTGTCATGGCTTCCGATTGGGTTGGATTCACTTTGCCGGGCATGATGGAGGAGCCGGGTTCATTTTCGGGCAGTTGGAGTTCGGCCAATCCCGCCCGTGGGCCCGATCCCAGCCAGCGGATATCGTTGGCGATCTTCATTAGGCCGACCGAGAGAGAGCGGAGAGTTCCACTGGCGGCGACGAGTGGATCGTGACAGGCGAGGGCGGCAAATTTATTTTTAGCTGAAATAAAAGGATAACCGGTGGTCTTGGCCAGGTGGGAGGCCGCCTTGTCGGGAAATTTCGCATGGGTATTAAGACCGGTTCCGACGGCGGTTCCACCCAAAGCCAGTTCGTAGAGTTCGGGCAGAGAGGCCTTGATGCGTGAAATGGCGGCATCGAGCTGGGCGACGTAGCCGGAGAACTCCTGGCCGAGGGTCATGGGTACGGCATCCATCAGATGAGTTCGTCCGATCTTGATCAGGTCCTTAAACTCGGACGACTTCTTGGCGAGTGCATCGCGCAACTTCTGCACGGATGGCAGAAGCACCTTCTGAAGCTGGTTGACCGCGGCAAGGTGCATGGCGGTGGGGAAGGTATCGTTGGAAGACTGCGACATATTGACGTCGTCGTTGGGGTGGACCGGTTTTTTGGAGCCAAGGACTCCGCCAGCCAATTCGATGGCTCGATTGGAAATGACCTCGTTGACGTTCATGTTGGTCTGGGTTCCACTGCCAGTCTGCCAGATGCGGAGTGGAAAATGGTCGTCCAGCTTGCCTTCGGCGACTTCGGTGGCGGCTCGGACGATGAGGTCGGCTTTTTCCTTGGTCAGGAGGCCAAGTTCTTGATTGGCGAGGGCGCAGGCTGTTTTTAGATGGCCGAATGCGTGGATAAGCGAGGCAGGCATACGGTCGTGACCAATGTCGAAGTGGTGGAGAGAACGCTCGGTTTGAGCCCCATAGTAACAATCGGTCGGTACATTGACATCGCCCATGGAGTCGCTTTCCTTTCTGGTCGTGCCTGGGGTGGATCCAGTGGGTTTCATTGGAGCTCTGTTATGGACGAGGATCGGAGGGGGTAGCAAGCAGGGATATTTACTACTGGTAGGGGCGTAAAAACGTATTCACACAAGATGTGGGATTTACTTGCCTAATATGCTCCGATGCGTAGGGATAGGCGGCGATGAAGTTAAAGAGGTTGGAGATGGAGGGCTTTAAATCGTTTTGTGACAGGACGGTTCTGGATTTTCACGAAGGCATCACCGCGATTGTGGGTCCGAACGGGACTGGGAAGAGTAACATTCTCGATTCAATCCGTTGGGTGTTGGGGGAGCAGTCGGCCAAGGCGTTGCGGGGGCAGGAGATGGCGGATGTCATCTTCCACGGGGCGGCTGGGCGGAAGGCGAGCGGGATGGCGGAGGTTTCCCTGATTTTTAGTGACTGTGAAACCATCCTCGGCACGGATTACCACGAGGTGCAGATCACCCGCCGAGTTTTTCGCGATGGGGTGAGCGAATACGCATTGAACGGTACGAACTGCCGGTTGAAGGATATCCACCGGCTCTTTCTAGATACCGGGATCGGGCGGATGGCTTACTCGATCATGGAGCAGGGCAAGATCGACCAGATCCTCTCCTCCCGACCGGAGGATCGGCGCGCTATTTTTGAAGAGGCGGCGGGGGTGATGCGGTTCAAGGTCCAGAAACGCGAGGCGGAAAGGAAGCTGGAGGGAACGGAAGCCAACCTCCTCCGCTTGGCTGATATTTTAAGGGAAGTGCGGAGGCAGATTGGTTCCCTGCAGAGGCAGGCCGGAAAGGCGCGGCGGCATCGGGAGATTTTTGAAAAGTTGAAGCGGCTGGATCTTGCCCTGTCCGCCAGGGAGCGCGATCAACTGCTCCTCAAAATCGACGATCTTTCGAGTCATCAAGCGAAGACGAAGGCGGATCTCGATAGGGCTCACGCGGCCGAGATGGTGTGTGAGCAGGGGGTTCGCGCACAGCGGATCAAGGTGGAGGAAACTGATCGGGCCTGGCGGGACGCGGAACGTGAGGTGGTGGCGGCGCAGGCGGAGGAGGTGCGTTGTGGGGAGCGGGCGAGCATGCAGACCCAGCGGGCTGATGAGCTGGGAGGGACGATCGAACGCGCGCGGGGTGAAATCGCACTGGCTGAGAGACAGACATCCGCACAGGAGGACCTCATCCGCTCCCTCACCGCCGAGATGGAGAAGGTAACGGTGGATTTCCAACAGGCGGAGAGGGTTTGTCTGGAAGCACAGGAGCGGGTGGTGGTCGCCCGCCGAAACCGCGAAGAGGCGGTGGGCAAGATGGAGTCGATCCGGGCGAGGCGTGAATCTGCACGGCGGGAAGCGGAAGGTGCGCGGGCGCGGGCGAATGCGGAGGAGGTGACGACGCGGCAAAGGAGCGAAGCCCTTGACCGGATTCGCGAGGAGGTCAGGGAGAAGGAGTCGGAGGAGCAAAGGGAGAAGGCAGGACTCGAGGAGCTGGCTCGGCGGTTGCAAGAGACCGAGAGTCTCCTGCCCGAAGCCCGGCAGAGAGGGCAAAGGGCGGAGGAGGATCTACGCCGCGCGGAATCGGAGTTGGCGTCGGCGGAGAAGAGACTTTCGGAGGCCGAAGCTGAGAAGACGTTGGCCCATTCGAGGGAAGACGCGATGCGGGAACGTTCCGCGGGTGAGGCGGAAGTTTGTCTGCGTGTCTGGACGGAGAAGGGGCAGACGGGTGCGGAAGCGATCTGGCCTGCGTTGAAAGTCCGTCCTGGATACGAGACGGCCATCGCCTTGGCGCTGGGTCCTGTTCTGGATGGGGTGTTGGTGGATGATTTGGAGCGGATGGCGGAATCGCTGGAGGCGGGCGAGGGAGGTCCTTCCGGAATCTTGATTTCACGGCAGACCTCCGGAACTCCGGTGGCAGATTGGAGCGAAGGAGCATGGAATTTTGTGGAAGGCGGGGCGGGTTGGGAACTTCTGCTTCCCCATCTCTTGGCAGGAATTTGCATTGTGGATACGTGGGAGGAGGCCAAGGGGTTGAGCCAGATTCGCCCTGAAGCGACGATCATCTGCCGCGATGGAAGAATGATCAGCAGTCGGGGTTGGCAAAGGCGTGGACGTGCTCGTTCCACCCGGCCTGGGTTGCATGAGCTGGAAACCGCCCGGATCACCACCGAACGTGCCGAGCAGTCGGTTCGCGAAGCTTCCGCACGGGTTGCCCAGTGGAGAGATCAGATTCAGCTAGCACGGGTTGAGTTGGAAAGTGCGCGAACGCAGGAGCAGACCGTCCGGCAAGCCTTTGACGAAGTTCGGAGGGAGCATGACCGGCGGGAAGCACTGAGCCGGGGCTTGAGTTCGGATGTGGCGAGGCGCGTGGCGGAAATGGCGCGGCTGGAACAGGAGATTGCGGTTCATCAAAAGATTGCGGTGGAGAAAAATTCCGAAGCCGAAATGCATCTGGCTGTGGAGCAGAATCTGGAATCTGAAGCTCGGCAGGCGGAAGAAGTGCGCCAGACATCGGAGGCGGAGGAAACGCGTTGCAACGATCTACTGACGGAGCGACGGGTGGATCGGTCGGCGCAGCAGCAAAGAAGGGATCTTTGCGCGTCCCAGTTGAATCCGGCGGAGACCCGGCGGAAGGAGTTGGGTGAACTGGTGCTGAAGCGTCGGGATGAAATCGCCGCAGATACCGCGCGGATGGAAGGTGCCCGGATGGAGGCGCAGGCCTCGGCGCAGGCCCAAGCGGCGGCGGGGAAACGGGCGCAGGAGATCGAGGCTTCCACCTCGGGGTTGAAGCAAGCGCGGGAGACAGAGGGGAATCTGCTCACGCAAAAGGAGGAGGAGGTCGTTCGGTGGCGTCAGGACGGGGAAAAGGCGAAGGATCAGTTGGCGGCATTGGCGCTGAAAAATTCCCAACTGGATCATCAGCGGCAGATGTTGGCGGATCGTCTTCAACGCGAATACGCGACCCCGTTGATGGAGGCGAAGGCGGAGGGTGAGGGCATGCCCGTCTCGGATGAGGATTGGGCGAAGTTGGAGGAAGAGGCGAAGGCTTTGCGGGAGAAGATGGAGGAGATGGGACCGGTGAACACCGAGGCGATTTCCTAGTACGAGGAGTTGGAGGGGCGCCTTAAGTTTCTCGAGACCGAGGAAAAGGATCTGACGGGGGCGAAAGCGCAGTTGGAGGAGGCGATCCGAAAAATCAACCAGACGACGCGACTGCTCTTCGAGGAGACGTTTGATAAAGTACGGGTGAGTTTCGGAAGCCTTTTCGGTGAATTATTCGGGGGAGGACGTGCCACGGTGAAAATGGTCGAGGGGGAGGACTCCTTGGAGGGCGGAATCGACATCGAGGCGCAACCGCCCGGGAAACAACCGAAGAACATATCCCAACTATCCGGCGGGGAAAAAGCGATGACGGCACTGGCCCTCCTTCTCGCGATTTACTCCGTGAAGCCGAGCCCTTTCTGCGTGTTGGACGAGATGGATGCGCCGCTCGACGAGTCGAACACGGTTCGTTTTGTGCAGATCATCGAACGGTTTGTGGAGAAGTCGCAGTTCCTGGTGATCACCCACAACAAACGGACGATGACATCCGCCGATCTTCTTTATGGGGTGACGGCGATCGATCCGGGGGTTTCCAAGATGATGTCGGTAAAGCTTACGAGGGACGACGAGACGCCCCTTTTCGCCCAGGTCGAGGCCTGATTGGCGATGAATCCCACGCCGGAGTTCCTGCGATCCACCGCGGAGCGCGTGGCACGAAACGCGGGGGTGGCGATCCGTAAAGCGAAGGATGAAATCCTGCAGGTGGATTCGGCGGAGTCGCACGATATCAAGCTGGAGCTGGACCGGAGAATTCAGGATTTGATTCGGAAGGAAATTTCACGAGTTCATCCTGATCATGGTTTTCTAGGGGAGGAGGGTGGCGAAGCGGCCCAACCTGGACAGCACGAGTGGGTGGTGGATCCGATTGACGGGACGGTAAATCTTTTTTATGGAATTCCACACTATGCTGTTTCTGTCGCCTGCCGGTTGGATGGGCGGGCTCTGGCAGGGGCGATTTACGATCCGAATCGGGATGAGATGTTTTTAAGTCACGCTGGTGGAGGATCGACCTGCAATGATAAAAGCATCCATGTGGCCGAGCGCCTGAAGTTGGAAGAGGCGGTCGTGGCCCTCGGGTTTTCGAAAGGGAAGGCGTCGATCCAGAAGTGTCTGGAACTTTATCGGTATTACGGGGACAAGGTGAGAAAGATGAGGGCGATGGGGTCAGCGGCTCTGGATCTGGCTTATGTGGCGGCGGGGAGGTTGGACGCTTACATCGAGCAGGGGGTGAGTATCTGGGACGTGGCGGCGGGGGCGCTGATCGTGGAAGAAGCGGGAGGTCAGGTGCGGATCAGTCCTGGAGAGCCTGAGGGAAAAATTCATTTAGTGGCCAGCAATGGGCGGATTCCTTTGGGTATGGTGTGAAAAACCGGGAAGACGGCAGATCGAAGATGGCGGATGGGGTTGCGCAACGAAGGGTTGATATCGCAGGGCGGTTTATTTCGAATGGTTCCGCGATTGAAGAGTGAAGGAAAAATGGGCAGAACTAGAGGATGAGCAAAGTTCGAGTTCGTTTCGCCCCGTCGCCCACCGGCCTCCTTCATATTGGGGGGGCCCGCACCGCTCTTTTCAACTGGCTATACGCGAGGCACACGGGCGGGACTTTTATTCTGCGGGTCGAAGATACCGATCAATCGCGCAACACTCTGGAGGCGGAGGCGGTGATTTTCAGGGGGATGCGCTGGCTGGGGCTCGATTGGGATGAGGGCCCGGATGGCAAGGGAGGCGTTATGGGGGATCGCGGGCCTTACTTTCAAAGTCAGCGAGGATCGATCTATGCGAAGTATTTGGAAAAATTGCAGGCCACCGGAAAGACGTATGAAGACGGCGGGGCGTTGAAGTTCCGCATGCCGAAAACTCCGGGAGTGGTCAAGGACCTG
>CAIVGD010000384.1 GCA_903905395.1 uncultured Verrucomicrobiota bacterium | reverse complement strand
TTATCGCCCAGCCGCCAGCCCAGTAACCGTCAGCATTTCAGATCTTCAGGCTGCTCCCCCGGGCAGGCAGGCGGGACGCACTGCCCTACTTTGGAGCACACACCGACCACCGACGCACTGCCTTCCGGCCTCTGACCTCTGACCTCTGACCTCTGACCTCCGATTTCAGCATGTCAGTTTTTCAGCTTTTCAGCTTTTGCCCTGGTCATCGTCTGCTGCGAGCGCTCGTGGCAATTTCGCTCGCGAACCTCTGCTACCTTCGGATATGGGATGTATTGCTCCATCATCCGGAGCATAACTACCTCGCGGCGACTCCCTACAATCCTGTTGATTATGCTGCGGCGATTATCGGGGAAGGGCTATTGGCGGCGGGCCTGTATTTCGTGATTCAGGCTGCCTGGCAGAGAGACCGGCGCTGGCTGCGGGCCATTGCAATGCTGGCGGTTCTCGTCGTTTTCCTGCTGCCGCTCGATTTCGTCCGTCGTTCGTCGGGACTGACCTTCGAGGGGGTTGGCGGATCAAACCGATATTTGCTAATCATAGGGGTATCTGTCGGACTCTTGCTGGCGGCACTCGTCTTCCGCCAGCGGTTCTACGCCGTGCTATTCTGGCTGCTTGCGATCTTATCGCCCTACGCGGCCGTCAACCTGGCTTACGCGGTTGCCAACGTCGCCTTCCCAGGCAAAGAATCGCTTCGAGCGCAGTTGTCGGGAAAGGCCGTGGAACCCGGCTACGTGGCGAAAAACCGGGTGATTTGGATCATATTCGACGAGTGGGACCAGGCGGCTATCTTCGACCGTCGTCCGGCGGGCGTGAAACTGCCGGTGCTCGACGAATTCGTGAAACAATCCGTGGTGGCCACGCAGGCATTTCCTCCGGCGGGGAATACGCTAATGTCGCTGCCGGCGCTGCTAACCGGGCGGCCTGTTTCCGCCGCTGAGGGCAGGGGCGACTCCGAATTGAGGCTCAAGTATGAAGGAGATAACGAATGGCGGGACTTTCGAAGCTCGGACAATATCATCATCGAAATGCTGCGGGCAGGAAAGAAGGTGGCGGTTCTTGGCTGGTGCCACCCTTACGGGCGAATCCTGCCAGCGAGTCCAAATCTCACGGCTAGGTCTTGGGGATTTCCGTCGTCGCAAGGCTTTCGCCGCAGCAATGTGGTGTCGGCTGTGGCGGCCCAGTATGGATTCTTAGCCCTGCCCCGATATGGTCGAATGATGACGCGGGACCTCTATACTGAGATGCAAGCCGCTGCGGTCGTGGCGGTCGCCGATTCAAGTATCGACTTCATTTTTTTGCACATTGGAATTCCGCATACGCCTGGAATCTACGATCCTGCGGAGCATCGTTTGTCACCTGCGCGCAGATCAAACACGGCGGGCTACTACGGCAATCTCGCCTTGGCAGACAAAACGCTGGGTGAGTTGTCTGCCGAGGTCGGCAAGGCTGGGCTGCGGGCTACGACTGCGTTTATGTTAACTTCTGATCATTGGTGGCGAGCTTCACCTTGGTGCGAAAGTGCGCCCGATTACCGCGTGCCATTGATTATTCGGGCGGAAAACGATGGGCAGGCGGCGCGCGTGGAGGCGCCGCTATGCACCGTTCAGCTTCCCGAACTAGTGTGCAGGATGCTCGACGGTACCGTGTTTGATACTGCCGGAGTGGTCAAATGGCTCGATCAGAAGCATGGCCCTGTTCCGGTTGGCTATATCAGAGGAGTGGCGCAATGGCCAAAGCCCAGCGCGGCCTCAGCGCAAGCACAGGCGCTGAGCCGCTCAACAGGCATGCGCCCCCCCGAGCCCGTTTCCCCGAGATGAAAGCCCTGTCAGTTTTCAGTGTTTGATTCACTGCCTTCAGCGTTCAGCTTTTCAGCGTTTCAGAGTGGGCCCCCCCGCCCCGGCAGGCAGGCGGGACGCACTGCCCTACTTGGGAACACATCTCTGCTTTCAGCGTTTCAGCTTTCTGCTCTCCCAGTTTCTGTTTTGCAGATTGTCTGACCTCTGACCTCCGACCTCTGATTTCCTATGAAGTGTGTGATTCTCTGCGGCGGCAAAGGCACTCGGCTGCGCGAGGAAACCGAGTACCGTCCTAAGCCGATGGTTCCGATCGGCGGCAAGCCGATCCTCTGGCACATCATGAAGTACTATGCCCACTTCGGGCACCATGACTTCGTGCTCTGCCTCGGTTACAAGGGCGACATGATCAAGGATTACTTCCGTAATTACTTGTGGAACCGCTGTGATGTCACCCTCTCCCTCGGCCGCGCCCCGTGGCAACCGCGACCGGCCAAATCGACTCGCCGAAATGCCGCTGATCACCGTAAAGCTCAAGTGGGGCAAACAAGAGTTTGACGTCCCCCTAGATACGTCGGATACGGTTGTTGCGTTCAAGACGGCGGTGCGGGGCCTGACGGGCGTGCCTCTCGAGCGGCAAAAGCTCATGGCCAAGGGCGCCTGGCCCGCCACGCTCAAGGATGAGGCGGTCCTGGCCACGATGGACATTAAGGAGGGCCACGCCGTCATGCTCATGGGCACGGCCGACGCGGTGCC
>CAIVGD010000383.1 GCA_903905395.1 uncultured Verrucomicrobiota bacterium | reverse complement strand
TGGTCCGGAACCGGCGGAGACGGGCGGCGATTTTTCTGGCGCCGAGATTGGGGAAGCCGAGGCGATTCACGAGCGCCTGCTGACGGGGAAAGCGATAGACGCGGGGTGAAGGATTGCCGCGTTGGGGGTGGAGGGTGACTGTGCCCAACTCGGCGAAGCCGAATCCGAGGCGCTGCCAGGCGAGGGGGGCGTCGGCATTTTTATCCAAGCCCGCGGCAATCCCGAGACGATTCCGAAAGTGCAGACCCATCAAATGGGTTGGGTTAGACGGTGCGGTAAGACCGAGGGATAAAATCCGCGCGACGAGAGGGATGCGAAGCGAGATGAGCATACAGCGGTGGGCCACCTCTGGTGGGAGAAGAAAAAGCAGGGGGCGGACGATGGAAGGGTAGAAATTCATTTGCCGATACAAAACTGGGCGAAAAGTCGGTCGAGTACATCCTCCGATGTGCCGACGCCCAAAATTGATTCTAGGGAGTGGAGGGCTTGGCGCAGGTCGGAAGACACGAGTTCAGGTGCGGCTTTGGCGAGGAGGGAGGCGGACGCACAGGCGAGGGCTTCTGCGGCGTGGCGGAGAGCTTCCTCATGGCGAGCGTTGATGGCGATCTCGTCGGCTCCAGGGGCGATCAAGTCTCCTGCTAGGCGGTAGGCGATTGTTTGGCGGAGGGAGTCGAGGCCTTGTCCGGTTTTGGCGGAGACGGGAAGGCCTTCTCCCGGGTATGAGGAAGGCAGATCCGATTTGGTGAGAACACGAAGGACTTTTTTGCCCAAACTATCCCACTCCTTCTGGCAGGGATCATTGGGGGAGGTTCGGTCAATTAGGGCGAGAACTAGGTCGGCCGATTCGGCGGCGGCTCGAGTTCGGGCTATTCCGTCGAGTTCTACCAGATCTTCGGACGAGCGGAGTCCGGCCGTATCAATGAGGCGGACGGGGAAACCAGCGAGGATGATCGACTCTTCGACCGTGTCGCGGGTGGTGCCGGCGATTGGGCTGACAATGGCGCGGTCGGTTCCGAGGAGTGCATTGAGGAGGCTGGATTTTCCGACGTTGGAAGGTCCGGCGAGGACGAGCCGGTAACCGGAGCGAAGGCGATGGCCCAGGGGAGCGGTCGAGAGCAGGGTGGTCATCGATTTTAAAAGAGTGCTGACTTCCGTGCGGAATCCTTGTCCGACTTCGGGTTGGATATCCTCATCGGGGAAATCGATCCAGGCTTCGATGCGGGCGAGAAGATTGAGAATTCTTTCGCGATCGGCCATGAGTTGGTTGCCGAGCTTTCCGGCGAGGGCTCTTTGGGCGGCACAGAGGGCGCGTTCAGAACGGGCATTGAGGACATCTAGGACGGCTTCCGCGCGGGTAAGGTCGATCCGGCCGTTGAGGAAGGCTCTTTCGGTGAATTCGCCTGGGCGAGCGGTACGTGCACCAAGTTGGAGTATGGATTGGAGGATGGTTTCGACGATCAGGGTGTTGCCGTGACAGGAGATCTCGATGAGATCTTCGCCGGTGTATGATTTTGGGTTGGGCCAAAATGTGAGGACGACCTCGTCGAGAATCTGGTTTTTATGGCGAAGATGGGTGGGGAGTGGATTGCGTGCGGATATATCTGTGCCGGATAGCTGGGTGGCAATCTCCAGAGCCTTGGGACCGCTGATCCGGATCAGGGCGAGGGCGGAGACCCCTGGCGGGGTGGCACAGGCTGTAATGGTGTCTTTTTCAAAGGCCACGGAGATTACACTTTCGCAAAGATGACAGCACTGGGGC
>CAIVGD010000382.1 GCA_903905395.1 uncultured Verrucomicrobiota bacterium | reverse complement strand
GGCGCGGCGGCGCTGGTAGCGTTTTTCGACCTCCTCGATGAGGCGTTCCCAGGTTTCGGTGGCGAGGAGCTTTGGGGTTTCCCATTTTTCCGCGTTCTTTTCTTTTCTCTGCCAACGGACGGCGCCGGCAAAAAGGGAGACTCGGTAGGTTGTTTCCGGACGGTCGCCCTCTGCCTTATCCGTCCACTCCATGGAGCGGCGCATGGGGAGATTAGAGTTCGCCGCGGGCGACGGATTCGCGGGCAAGGCGCTCGGCCTCTTTGAGACGTTCATTTTCCGCCTTGGTGGTCCAATTATCCCAGGACTTACCGAAGGCGGTGTCTTCGCCGGTAAAATGAATCGAGGTTACGGTGCTGGCTTTAATAATTTGGGATACTGAATCCTTGCCGTGGAGCACGAAAAGATGAACCTCATCGGGTTTCTCGTCATAGCGAAAAATGAACCCGATGATTTTTTTGCCGCCGTGGAGGTCGAGGGTGACATCGCCGCGGTAATCGAAGGCGGTCTGAAGGGCCTTTTGGCGGGAGGCTGGATCGGTGCACGCGAGGGAAGTGTGCTCGATGGAACCGGGTTTGTGAGACGGAAGGGAATGTTGTTTGTCGGATTGGGGCATGGGGAGGGATCCGGAGGGTGCGTCAGGTTCCGTAGGTGATGGCGGATTTGACCGTGCGGGCGAAACCGGGGAGGGAGCCGAAGGTATCATCGACGGAGCTGGCCTCGTAACCACAGTGGACCATGCAGTCGCGGCACTGCTCATTGCCACTTTTCTGGCCGTAATTTTTCCACACGGTATTTTCCATGAGTTCTTTGAAGGTGGGGACATAGCCGTCTTGGAGGAGGTAGCAGGGTTGTTGCCAGCCGAAGACGTTGTAGGTGGGGTTTCCCCAAGGGGTGCAATCGTAGTCTACATTGCCTTGAAGGAACTCGAGGAAGTTGGGGGAGAGATTAAATTTCCAGGACTTTTTGCGGTTGTTGAGGATCTCGCGAAAGAGTTTCTTGGTTCGTTCGCGTCCGAGGAAGTGTTCCTGGTCGGGGGCTTTTTGGTAGCTGTAGCCCGGTGAGAGCATCATGCCTTCGACATTCAGTTTCATCATCTCGTCGAAGAAAAGGCGGATGCGGGCGGGATCGGTACCTTCGAAGAGGGTGGTGTTGGTGGTGACGCGGAAACCGCGAGCGACGGCTTCTTTGATCGCTTCGATGGCAATCTGGTATGTGCCATCGCGGCACACGGCGGCATCGTGTTCGGGTTCGAGACCGTCCATATGGATGCTTAAGGTGAGGTACTTCGTGGGTTTGAAGAGATCGAGTTTCCGCTTTAGGAGGAGGGCGTTGGTGCAGAGATAAACATATTTTTTGCGGGCGATGAGGCCCTCGACGATTTTGTCGATCTCGGGGTGAATGAGGGGTTCGCCGCCGGGAATGGATACCATTGGAGCGCCGCACTCGTCGGTCGCGGCCCAGCACTGCTCGGGGGTGAGGCGCTTATTGAGGATGTGATCGGGGTACTGGATCTTACCGCAACCGGCGCAGGCGAGGTTGCAACGGAAGAGAGGCTCGAGCATGAGGACGAGAGGGTAACGCTTTTTTCCGCGCAATTTCTGCCCGAGAACGTAGGAGGTGACGGTCCAAGCTTGGCTAATGGGAACTGGCATGGAAGAACTGAAGAGGCTACAAATTCAATTCAAGATGTCAACGGAAGCTAGGAATCATTCAATCCATTTACAAACCATTTATGGATAGGCAAATATGAAAGTAGGACTACTTCAGCTTAACTTTACCATTGGCGATTTCGCCCGAAATGCCGACCGGGTTGTTTCGGCCCATGCCGACGCGGTGCGGTCTGGGGCTGACTTGGTTGTGGCACCGGAGTTAGGTCTTTGCGGATATCCACCCCGAGATTTGCTCAATCGGGCCGATTTTTTGCAGGCGCACGACCGGGCTCTGGTGGAGTTGGCTAAAAAAATCAAGGGGGCTCCGCTGCTAATCGGAGGGATTGAAAAATCGAAAAAGAAAGATGGTCGACCCCTGCACAATTCCGCCTTCCTGTTGGATGAGGGCAAGATTCGTGTGGTGGCGAGGAAGTGTCTTCTACCCACCTACGATGTGTTTGATGAGGATCGGTATTTTGAGCCGGGTGAGGATGCCAAACCGATCCGTATTGCCGGGCAACGGGTCGGGGTCACGATTTGCGAAGACATCTGGAATGACGAAGATGTATGGCTGGAGCGGAGATATCGGAGGGATCCGGTGCGGGTTTTGGCGAAGAAGGGGATCGATCTGCTGATTAATCTTTCTGCCTCGCCATGGAACAGAGGAAAGGAGAACACGCGGTATCGTCTCCTCCGTGAAGTGGCGAAGAGGGAGAAGATTCCGGTGGTACAGGTCAATGCGGTAGGGGGAAATGACGAACTTGTTTTTGATGGGCAGAGCTTGGTGCTGGGAAAGAGGGGCGGGGTGTTGGCCGTGGGCGCGGCGTTTAAGGAAGATGTGAAGGTGGTCGATCTGGACGGATCGGAGGGTAAAGTGAGTTGGGCCGTCGAGGAAGAGCAGGTTTTTCGGGCGCTCGTCCTGGGGACGAAGGATTATTTGGAGAAGTGTGGGTTTAGAGAAGTGGTGCTCGGGTTGAGTGGAGGAATCGATAGTGCGTTGACGGCGGTGATTGCGGCGGAAGCGCTGGGCAAAGATCGGGTGCTCGGAGTGGCCATGCCTAGCCGGTATTCCAGCCAGGGCAGTATCGATGATGCGGAGCTTCTCGCCAGAAATCTTGGAATCCGTTACCGGAAGATTTCGATTGAGGGGCCATTTGAAGCGATGTTGCAGTCTATCACGCCGGCGCGGGAGGGGCGGAGCGGAGGATTAACGGAGGAGAACCTGCAATCCCGCCTGCGTGGGATGATTCTCATGGGAATTTCCAATGATTCGGGGCGGTTGCTACTGACGACGGGGAACAAGAGCGAGTTGGCGGTGGGATACTGCACGCTTTATGGGGATATGTGCGGGGCTTTGGCGGTGATTGCGGATGTGCCCAAGACTCTGGTTTACCGGATTTCGAGATGGGTGAACCGGACGCGCGAGATTATTCCGAGTAGCTCCATCGATAAGGCACCCAGCGCGGAGTTGCGACCGGATCAGAAGGATCAGGATAGTCTGCCGCCTTACGAGGAACTCGATCGGATTCTGGAGAGTTATGTGGTGAATGAGGGGTCGATCGGAGCAATGGTCAAAAAAGGGATCAACAAAAAGGTGGCGGAGGAGATCGTCCGAAAAATCGATACTTCGGAGTATAAGAGGCGACAAGCGGCTCCG
>CAIVGD010000381.1 GCA_903905395.1 uncultured Verrucomicrobiota bacterium | reverse complement strand
TAGGCGGCCTCGGAGATGCCGCCGCTACCTTAGCTCTCAATTCTCAGCTCTTCTGACTTCAACTTAATCTTAAACTTAAACTCGCGATCTTCCGCGTCCTTGGCAAACTTGACGTGAAATCTCCTATGCGCTCCCGCTGGAACACTCTCGCTTGGTCCATTCTCGGACTCGTCTTCGCCGGGATGTCCCTCTACCTCATCCTCAACCCCACTCGCACCGGAGTAGTCCCCAACTACCGCTTCGCCGCCACCCACTGGTGGATCTCCGAATCGATGTACCCAGGCGGAACGCACGGCTTTCTTTACCTCCCGCAATTCGCCCTTCTTTTCACCCCGTTCAACCTCATCCAGCCCCCCGTCCTCGGCGAAATCCTATGGCGCGCAATGGGCTTCGGGATGTTCGCTCTCGCCCTGCTCCGTCTTGGACGGGTTGTCGCCCCAGCGACTTCAGACCTCCAACTCCCCTCCAAACTCGGCCTTCCTTTCTTCTTACTCGTTCTCCTTGCCGTCCCCGCCTCTCTCGCCTCGATCAACAACGGCCAAACCAATCTATCCCTATCCGCCTGTTTCGTTCTAACCTTTCTCGCCATCCGAGAACAAAAATGGATCACTGCTTCCTGCCTCTTGACCCTCGCCCTGATTCTCAAACCCATCGCTCTCGCTCCCTGGCTTCTCGCTCTCGCCGTCTTTCCCGGCATGCGAATTCCTCTGCTTTGTGGACTGCCACTCCTCGGGCTTGTCGGTTTTCTCCATCCCAACCCTTCCTATGCGTGGAGCCAATGGATCGAGTTCTCGGTAAAACTTTCCCATGCGTACACTCCCAAAAACCTCCGAGTCAGCGACATCTTCGGTATGCTGGAGAAAGTTAATATTCCAAATCTCTTTCCTGTAAACTCCATCACCCGTGCCTTGGCCAGCTTGACCGCACTCGCCTTCGTCTGGATTCGATTCAAGCGAAAAGGTATTCAGGCTGGCACGTGGGCCTTGTGGGTGGTGACCGCTCTCGTTCTTACCGTCTTCAATCCCCGAGCCGAAACCAATAGTTACGTCCTGATTTCCCCTTTTATCGCCTTCGTGGCGGCAGACCATTTCCTTAATCCCAACGGCACCAAATTACCCGGCTGGATCCTCGCCTTCGTTTGTCTCGGTCTGATGTGTGACGGTATGACCAAAACCGTTTTCTTGGCCACCGATGTCTGGCTTAAACCTTTGCTCGTTCTTTTCTCCATCCCCATGCTCCTCCCTATGCCAAAATCGTGGGGAAAAGCCACCACGCCTCCGGCCTCAACGCCCACCCACCGGAAACAACTGTAGGGCGGCTCCCGCAGTCGCGGGACCCGCCGTCAGTCTTGAATTCTGACGGCGCCCACGAACGGACGCCCTACATTTGTTTTGTAATTTGAGTCTGTCAGCTAGGCGGCCTCGGAGATGCCGCCTCTACCTAAGCTTCCAACTTCGAAACTGAAAACAATTGTGGGGCGGGCATCTTACCCGCCATCCGGCTCCAGGTTTCATCCAATCGCCACGCACAACATCTTCAAATACTCACTTCTCTTCACCTCCACCGCACCGAACCTCTTCGTATGAGGTGTCACCATCTGTAAATCGAATAAATTGAATCCTTCGGCTTTCAGCGTTTTCGCTGCAAAAACCAAAACCGCCGACGACCCATCCCGCATGTTGTAAAACATAGATTCGCCCGCGAAAAACTTCCCAATCTTCACTCCGTACAAACCGCCCGCCAATTCACAATCCTTCCACGCCTCAAATGACACCGCATATCCCATCCTATGCAGATCCCCGTACGCGTTTAAAAACGAGGGCCCGATCCAACTTTCTTCCCTGCCCTTGGCCGACCGCGCACAGCCCTGCATCACCTCGTCGAAAGCTTGGTTGATCGTAAACGTAAATTTTCCGCTCCGTATTGTCCGTCCTAAACGTGCGGGCACATGAAGCTGGGCGAGCGGTAGAATTCCTCGCGGATCGGGCGACCACCAGGTAACCGGATTCTCCGTCCAAGGAAAGATGCCGTTGCGGTACGCATCCAGAAGCCGGTCGGTGGAGAGTTCGCGCGTGATCGCCACCAGTCCATCCCGATTCGCCTTCAGAGGATCCGGAAAAGGATCGTTGGGGCCGAGAATGAGCGCGGGAAGTTTCATGGGATGGGTTGTATCGGTAGGGACGCACGAACCCGCTTGGCGGGGGAGGGAGTCCTACCCACTCCCTGCGAACAGGGGTTGGGGTAAACGATTTTGAAGCTTCTTTACGCCCTTTCCCATTTGGGAAAATCCTAGGACGGCTCCCTCAAAGGCGGGATCTGACCCTATCAAACGTTCAAAGAACATCCTTGGACAACCCTGTTATCAATTTCTTCACCTCCTGCGCCCGATCCTTCGGACACACCAACAGGGCCTCCGGGGTATCGATTACCACGAGATCTTTGGTTCCCAACAACGCCACGGTTCGCCCCCCCTCAGCCAACGCGAGGGTATTTTTGCACTCCATCGAGAACACCGAGCCACGGAAGGTATTGCCATTTCCATCGCTCGGAAGATGACCGGGCAGAGCGGTCCACGAACCGACATCGTCCCAAAGGAAAGCCGCCTTGACCGCGAGAACTGATCGGGCTCCTTCCATTATGGCATAATCCACGGAAATCTTAGGCAGTTTGGGAAACTCCCTCTTGAGATAGGAAGCGTAAGATCCGCGTTTGGGAAACTTTTCGATAAAACGGGCGAGAGCCGGTTGCTGTCTCCTGGCTTCTGACAGGAAGGTGGAAGCTTTCCAGACGAAGATACCCGCATTCCAAGCGTACTGTCCCGACCTCAGATAATCCTTTGCTTTGGCTAGCGAGGGCTTTTCCACAAAGCGGCGAACTTTGAGAAAAGGTCCGCCCTTGATGTGGCCAAGTGTTTTTCCGCCTAAGTGAAGATAACCGAAGCCGGTGGCGGGGTGAGAGGGCTTGATTCCGAGAGTGACAAAGGAAGGCGAGGTTTGGGCAGCTCGCGAGGCGGCGGCCAGTTGAGCGCGAAAGACGGGAGCTTTGCCGATGACTGCGTCGGCCGGTAGGAGGGCGAGAACTGCGTCGGGGTGATTCCGCAGAGCGAGGGCGGTGGCGAGAGCGGCGGCGGGGGCGGTGTCGCGCTTGGCGGGTTCGGGGATGAGGGAGGCCATGGGAAACTTGGGCAGGGCTTTGCGTATGCCGGGAATCGGTCCGTAATTGGTGAGGTTGCGAAGGTGTGAAGATGAAAGGGCCAAAGGCTTAAGGCGTAAGACAGTTTCCTCCAGCAGGGTTTTGGAGGAGACAAGCTTGAGAAGGTGTTTGGGTTTGGTCTTTCGGCTCATCGGCCAGAAACGCTCTCCACTTCCCCCAGCCATAATGAAGAGAAGGAACGGGGCTTTGGCCATTGGGTTAGTTTACCAGCTAAAAGGCTGTATTGGTAGGGCGCGATTTACAGATCGCGCCGTGGTTGAATCTTCTCACCCCTTAACAACTGTGGGGCGGCCATTCTTGGCCGCCGTCTGGCCTCAATCCCGAGGCGTCCACAGACGGCCGCCCTACATTTGTTTTCAGTTGCCGCTTCAAAAATCAAAAATTAAGAATCAAAAATTAAAAATCTGCGTCCCGCATCTTCGGTCATGCCGCCCGGCTTGAATCTTGTAAATAATCGCTTTCCGCTAATACTTCTTCCATGGAACTCCTCACTGCCCTCATCGCCGATTCGGCGAGCGACTACCAAGGTAAACTCTGCGTCCTCGGCTCCTTCGACACCATCTGCGCTCGCCAATACCCGGCGGTGCACCCGCACTGCGCCATCGCCCTGCGGTTGCTTTTCCGTACTGGGGACGAAGGAAAACACACCATCCAGATTTCGTTTATCGATCAGGACGGAAAGAAAATCCTACCCGATGGTGGACCCAAGATTGAATTCACCATGGGCGAACCTCCGGCTCAGGCGTTTTTTTGGAGCCAGAACTTCATCTTCAACATTGCCGGCCTCCGCCTACCAGCTCCAGGGCAGTACTCTCTGGACGTGCTTTACGACGGAAAGATCGTTTCCAGGATTCCCCTCCAAGGAGTGGAACTTCAGCCTACAGTCCAAGGGTAGGAGCGAATTAAATTCTGACTTAAAAGGCATGGTGCCCCATCGTCCGGCCTCAAACCATATTCACCGAAAACAACTGTAGGGCGG
>CAIVGD010000380.1 GCA_903905395.1 uncultured Verrucomicrobiota bacterium | reverse complement strand
GGGATAGCGTACTTTTTGGAACGGACAGTTTTTGGCAGGGGGTAGATGTGCCTGGGGAGGCGTTATCGAATGTGATTCTGACGCGGTTACCGTTTTCAGTGCCTGATGAACCGCTGTTTGAGGCGAGGTGTGAGAGGATTAAGGAGTTAGGTGGGGAACCGTTTCGGGATTTACAGTTGCCTGAGGCGATATTGAAGTTTCGGCAGGGGGTAGGGAGATTAATTAGGAGTCGGGAAGATCGGGGTCAGATTGCGGTATTGGACGGGAGGATATTGAGTCGGCGCTATGGGAAATCTTTTCTCAAGATCTTGCCGGAGTGTCCAGTGGAGGTGATGGGGGATGGGGAGAATGATTTTTGATGATGGATTTTTAATTTTGGATTGGGGAATTTCAAGAGGTGCGAAAGTCCGAAAGTGCGAATCCCGCGATCGCGCGGACGCGGGAGATAGCCGTGGACGGGCAGGGAAGTGCGAAGGTGAGGATTAGGTTGTAAGAGAAGCGGTAATCCCTTAATTCTAAATTATGTATCGAGCACTGCTTCTCGGCCTTTACCTTGGCTCGACTGCTCTGTGGGCTGGAGTGCCGATGGATTTGGATTCGCCGTTTCTGAAAACGGCGCTGATCAAGGGAAGCACGGGGGTGGTGGAAGAGCGGGAAGTTAAAATGGCAAAAATAGTCGGAGATAAAATTGAGTTTGATACCACCAAGGGGGGGCTGGCCCTCTTTCCTAAAAACGATGTAGTGGCTCTTTTGCCAAAGTTTCCTGAATCCGGAGTCGTTTACCAGTTGAAGGATGTGGATCAGGCGATCCAGCTACTGGAATCCTTGCCGGCGGAACTGAAGCAAAGGCCAGAAGCTTCGGCAGCCACCCTACAAAAGTGGAAGGATATAAGAAAACCCGCGGAGGAAGCGGATGCCAAAAGGCAGTATGAAGAAAAGAAGGCAGAGGATGTAAGAATCAAGCAGGAGGAGGGTAAGGTTAATGAATGGTTAAAGGATGCGGCAGATTTTCAAAAGGCTAGAAGTGAAGAAGATCTATCCAAAATCAGAGAGCAAGGGCAGAAGTTTTTAGAGCTGAAGGTGGGAGATGAGCTCAAGGTTCGTGATGTTTTGGCCATGCTATCTCAAGTGCTGGGAAAGGAAAGGGGCGGCCCACTTCCAGACTTGGTGAAGCTAAATGAAATTCAGCCTAGACTTGTGCCAGATGATTTAATTGTCTGGGCTACAGCAGGTGTTCTCTTGGTGTCTTTCTTTGGATTTCTCATAGGGATGAGTTTTACTTCAAGCGGTTTAACGCGGTTTCGGGAGGGGGCATTTTTGGGCGGAATCGTTTTCGTAGTGGTGGGGTTGGCGATCTTGGCGGGGTTAGTGGCAATCTGGTGGCCAGCGGGCGGCAAGGGGGAACCGGTGGCGCTTTCGGTTTCTCCAGCCATGGAGAGGGTGGTCACCTTTGCCAAGAACAGCGTCAAGCCGGTCTATTTTCTTCCCAGCATGGAATTCCGAGTGCCAAGCCAAGAATTTGTCTGCGGACTCCTTGCCTCTCTCCCCCCGTCGGAGGAGACCGTAGGGATGTTTAAGGGAAAACTAAAAGAGGGGAAGTTATGGGTGGCAAAGGAGCGTTGGATATGGAAACAACCGGCAACGGCTTTGGGCATTCCTTTGCCAGTGAGTTTTGTTTTCGAAGGGAAAACACCAAGCCCAGCATCCTGGCAGGAGTTTACGCCAGATAAGGTTTCCTTGGGGAGAATAGTGATCCCAGAACCTTTAGGGCCTGCTTTCTCCGAGGCTATGAAAGCAATATTCCAAAATGGTCTGAGCGCTGGTGGCTTTGCTGGTATCAAAGTTAAATCCGGCGATGGGAATGAGCTGATTGTCATCACCGCTAGCTCAGGTGGTAAGTCAATTATAACTACAACTACAACTACAACTTATCGCAGGGAAATAACCGCTGAAGGGCTCGCAAAAATCTTTGCCGACAACAAGGGTGGAGAATTTAAAGGGAAATTTGTGGTGATTGAGGGGGTGGTGGACAAGGTCGTGAGTGGTGGGGAAATTGTGGGGGGAGTAGCCGCAGGTCAGGGGGATGGGATGAATAAAGGAAAACCCGCGCAGAATATGAGGGAGGAAACATTTGATGTATTTTACCTTCGTGGAATGGACTCTTATGGGCATCGAAAAGACCCGCTTTATATCAAGTGCTTGATCAAGTCTCCTCTGGTTTTTGTGATGGATTCCTATGGAGATACTTACTCAGGGCCGAACGCAAATACTGTGAAAGAGAAGCCGCTTATCAAAAAAGGCTATCGTGTTAAGTTTATGAATGAGGGACGGGTGCAGAGTGACCAGATTAAAAATAATGAAATCGAGGTTTATGGAATTGAGATGGATTCTGCTGGGGACATTCAGTGTTTTGATCCAGCGGTAGCACTGCCTAAATAATGTTCAGGACTACCAACCGGTGATTTCAACGCAGGTTTTGACATAATCGGCGCGGCGGTTTTGGTGTTTGAGGTAGTACGAGTGCTCCCATACGTCGATGCCGTAGATGGGAGTGCGACCGGTTAGGAGGGGGGAGTCCTGGTTGGGGAAGGGTTCGATGAAGAGTTTTCCGTCTTTGCCCCGACCGAACCAGGCCCAGCCGCTTCCGAAAATTCCCATAGCGGTTTTGGTCATCTGCTCTTTCCACTTTTCGTAACTGCCGAAAGCTTCATCAATCTCTTTGGCTAGTTTGCCTTCCGGTTTCTTTCCTGGGTTGCTGAGGGTTTTCCAAAGGATGGAGTGGTTGGAGTGGCCGCCGGCATTGTTGCGGACGGTCGTGCGAATGTCGGCGGGTACGGCATCGAGATTGCCCAAAAGCTCTTCGAGCGATTTTTTCTGGAGGTCGGTGTAGGGGGCGAGGGTTTTGTTGAGGTTGTTAACGTAGGCGGCGTGATGTTTGTCGTGATGGAGGGTCATGGTTTCCACATCGATGAAAGGTTCGAGGGCGGATGGGGGGTAGGGCAAAGGGGGAAGAGTGAAAGGACCTGAAGGAACAGCATTGGAGGCTTTGTTCTGGGCGGGTGAGGTTTGGGCGAAGGTGGAGCCGGCAAAAATCCGAGAGGCAAAAGTGGAGCCGAGGAGCAGTTTGAGGAGGGAGCGGCGGGATAGGTTGGTCATGAGACATGATGGTCTATCGAGCGACGAAGAATCAAGAGGGAAGGGAGGGGAGAGAAAAGGGATTAAGGGATTCAGGGGTTAAGGGGGCGGAGGACCGCGAGTTTAAGTTGAAGTTTAAGCCAGAAGAAGGGCGCTTGGGGTTAGACCCCCAGCTAGAGCAGGGCTTGGCGTGGGGGCTGGGTTTTGATATGATGGTCAACTAGTTCTATGAAATCGGCTGAAGTGAGAAAAGGGTACTTGGATTTCTTCCGTGGGAAGAGTCACGCGATCGTGCCTTCCGCCAGTTTGATGCCGACCTCGCCCAATCTCCTTTTCACCAACGCGGGGATGAATCAGTTCGTCCCCATCTTTCTTGGCCAAGCCAAATTTCCGCACAAGCCGGCCCGCGCCGCCGACACCCAGAAGTGCATCCGCGCGGGTGGAAAACACAATGATCTGGAGGACGTGGGTTTCGACACCTATCACCACACTTTTTTCGAGATGCTGGGGAACTGGTCGTTCGGGGATTACTTTAAAAAAGAGGCGATCGATTGGGCGTGGGAACTTTTGGTGGAGGTTTGGAAATTTCCGCCCGCACGACTTTACGCCACGGTGTACAAACCGGGTCTGGGGGATCCATCCGAATTTGATGTCGAGGCCCACGAATGCTGGACGGAGAAGTTCAAGAAGGCCGGGCTCGATCCGGCGGTCCATGTCGTCATGGGGGGTGCGAAGGATAATTTTTGGATGATGGGAGAGACGGGTCCGTGCGGGCCGTGCTCCGAAGTGCATGTGGACCTCACACCCGAAGGAAAAACGAAAGGCAAGTTGGTGAATAAGGGGGATTCGCGCTGTCTGGAAATCTGGAATCTGGTTTTCATCCAGTTCAACGCCGAACCGGGCGGGAAGTTCAAACCCCTTCCAGAACGGCACGTGGATACCGGGATGGGACTGGAGCGGGTGGCGGGAATTTTTGCGACCTCCGATGGATTCAAAGATTTCCGGAAGGAACCTTCCAATTATGACAGCGACCTGTTTGCCCCGATCTTTGCGGAAATTCAGAAGGAGTCCGGACATCCGTACGGAGCCCGGGTTCCCAAGAAGAGGGAGGACGTAAGCGGGGATGAGATGAACGACTGTATTTTTCGGGTGCTGGCGGATCACGTGCGCACCCTTTCGTTCTCGATCGCCGATGGGATCGTGCCTGGGAATGAGGGAAGGAATTATGTTCTCCGCCGGATTCTGAGGCGGGCGGTGATGTTCGGAAGGCGATTGAAACTACCGGAGGGATTTCTCTCCGAGCTGTCCGTCCCTGTGATCCGTACGATGGGGGACGCTTTTCCCGAGTTGAGGACTCACGAGAAGGACATCCGAGCGGTCTTGGCGGGCGAGGAGGCTTCTTTTTCGAAAACGCTGGAGAGGGGGTTGGCGATCTTTGATAAACTGACTTTGGAACGGGGGAAGCTGATTCGTGGGGAGGATGCGTTCAATCTCTACGACACCTACGGATTTCCGCTGGATCTGACGCAGTTGCTGGCGAGGGAGAGGGGGATGGGGGTGGAGGTGGCTGGATTTGAGAAATCGATGGAGGGCCAACGGCAAAGGGCAAGGCAGTCGCAGTCGAAATCCACGATCAAGGTGGAAGATTCCACGGGGCCGAGCTTCCCGACTCTCTTCACGGGGTATGAAAGGATGGAGGAGGGGAAGGTGGAGATGCTGGAGGTGGAGCCGCTTCCCGAATCCGGACAGAATCAGGCGAAGGGCAGGGTTTATTTTTCGCCGACTCCTTTTTACGCGGAGATGGGTGGGCAGACAGGGGACACGGGATGGATGGAGTGGGACGGGGGGAAGGTGAAGGTGGTGGCGACCGTGCGAGGTGTGGGGGGAATACCAGTCCACGTGACGGAGCGGGTGATTGATTCGAAAGAGGTGAAACTGCCGGTGCGGGTGAAGGTGGATGGGGAAAGGCGGAGGAGAATAGAGGTTCATCACACGGCGACGCATCTGCTGCACTGGGCTTTGCGGGAAGTTTGTGGAGGAGGCGTGCGGCAGAAGGGTTCCTATGTGGGGCCGGATCGGTTGCGGTTTGATTTTTCGCATCTGCGCGGGTTGACGACGGAGGAGATGGAGAAGATCGAAGCGTTGGTGGAGACGAAGACGAAGGCGAATGTGCCAGTGGTCTGCACGGAAAGAGCGTTCGCGGAGGTGAAGGATGATTCCACCATTCTCCAGTTTTTTGGGGACAAGTATGGGGCGACCGTGCGGGTGGTGGACATCGGGGGATTTTCGAAGGAGCTGTGTGGAGGAACCCACGCGAAGTCGAGCGGGTTGCTGGGGGCGGTGAAAATTGTGGGGGAATCGGCGATTGCGGCAGGGGTACGCCGGATCGAAGCGGTGGCGGGGGTGGCGCTCGCGGATTGGTGCCAAGCGGAAATACAAAGGCAAAAGGCAAAAGGTGAAGGGCTGAATCAGAGAAAGGCGGGTGTGGTGAATTTTTCCATGGGAAGCGGGAAAGAATCACCTGAACAGTTGTGGGATCTGGTTAAAAAACGGGATCAGGAACTGGCGCAGGCGGAGGAAGCGTTGAGGGAGGGGGACAAGCAGGCGGGGAAAGATCGGATGGCGGAGATGCAGAAAAGAGCGGAGCAGGAGGCAAAAACTCGGTGGGCCGGCGGGGAAGTTTTGGGCGGGATTAAGTGGCTGGCGGTGGATGCGGGTGAAATTCCCAACGGGTATTTGACTGTCTTGGCGGATCGGTTGAAGCGGGAAGGGGAAGCGGTGTTGTTTTTGATTGGGAAAGATGGAGATCGGGTGCCGATGTTGGCTTTGTGCACGCCGGAAGCAGCGAAGAAGGTGTCGGCAGGGAAGATGGTTCAGGCGGCGGCGGCCGAGGTGGCGGGGAAGGGTGGGGGTCGGCCTGATATGGCGCAGGGGTCGGGCTCGGATGCGGCGGGACTTTCGAAAGCGATGGCGGCTGTGGAGAAACTGGTGAAGTCGGCGCTGAGAGGTTCGGCATGAAGAAGAAACCCCAGGGCGCAGACAAGATAGAGGATGTGATTGCCGCGATGCGGCGAGGCCGGATGGTGATAATGACCGACGATGCACAGCGGGAGAACGAGGGAGATCTGATTTTGGCGGCGAGGAGTGTGACGCCGGCGTTGATTAATTTCATGGCACGGGAGGGGAGGGGTCTGATCTGCGCACCGGTTTCGCAG
>CAIVGD010000379.1 GCA_903905395.1 uncultured Verrucomicrobiota bacterium | reverse complement strand
GCGAGTTCGAACAGATGGAAGTAGAATTCTTCGTCCGCCCCGCCGAGGGCAAGGCCTGGCTGGAAAAATGGCTCGCCGACCGCCTCGCCTGGTACGAATCCATCGGCATCCCAAGAAATAAAATCACCGTCCTCGATGTCCCAGAAAAGGACCGCGCCTTCTATTCCCAAGGCACCTACGACCTCCTCTATGAGTTCCCATTCGGCACCGAGGAACTGGAAGGCATCGCCTACCGTTCCGATTACGATCTCAAACAGCATCAGGAAGCCAGCGGCAAACCCCTCGAATACTTCGATGAAGAGACCCGCGAAAAATTCCTCCCCCACGTCGTCGAGCCCAGCGCCGGCGTGGATCGCACCACCCTCGCCCTCCTCTGCGAGGCCTACCACGAGGAAGAAGTCACCGATGACAAGGGCGCCAAAGAAACCCGCGTCGTCCTCCACTTCCACCCGCGCATGGCACCGGTGAAGGCCGGCATTTTCCCTCTTCTCAAAAATAAACCTGAACTCGTGGAAAAAGCCCGCGCCGTTACCGCCGAACTCCGCCGCCACTTCCCCGTTTTTTACGATGAATCCGGAGCCATCGGCCGTCGCTACCGCCGCCAGGACGAGATCGGCACCCCCTTCGGCATAACCATCGATTTCGAAACTTTCGAAGGGGTTAAAAACGGCCCGCTCGCCGGTCAAAAAGATACCGTTACCCTCCGTCATCGCGATTCCATGAAGCAGGAAAGATTGGCCATCGCCGATCTTCTCCCGCGCTTGCAAGCCGACCTCGCCTAAACCTTATGGCGAATCGTCGCCCGCCCCGCAGCGTTCTGCCTCGAGCGTTTGCCGAACTCGATCTTCAGCGCCAACGCAGGCTCGGCGCACCTGAAATCATTTACGGCGCCGGAAAAACCATCCGCCAGATCGCCGCCATCACCCGCCGTCTCCGGGCCGAGAAACAGCCCGTGTTGGTCACCCGCTTGGATTCGTCCAAAGCCCGCCACCTCCGTCGTCTTTTTCCCAAGGGGAAACACCATACCGCGGCCCGCACTTTCACCCTCACCCCAGCTCGAGCCCGCCGATCTCCCGCCCCATCCTTGCGAGTCGCCATCTGTGCCGCCGGCACCTCCGACCACCCCGTCGCCGAGGAAGCCTTCGTCACTCTCCAGTTTCTGGGCCACCGCCCGGAACGTTTTTATGATATCGGAGTCGCCGGACTGCACCGCACCCTCCGCCATTTACCCAAACTGCAAATGGTGGACGCACTCATCGTCGTCGCAGGAATGGAAGCCGCCTTGCCCAGCGTCTTAGGAGGACTCCTCCGCCACCCCCTCATCGCCGTCCCCACCTCAGTCGGCTACGGAGCCCACTTGCAGGGACTCACCGCTTTCCTCGGTATGCTCAACTCCTGCGCCCCGGGAGTCACCGTGGTCAATATCGATAACGGTTTTGGCGCCGCCTTCGCAGTCCATCGCCTCGCCCTTTCGCAAAAATCCTGAAACTCCCCTCTTCCTCGTTTTCTTTCTATCCCCCAAGATAAGCCGTGCCCACGATTCTCCTGGCCCAAGAGGATTCGGAAGCCTCGGCGAATTTCGCCGCCCTCCTCCGCGATTTTTTCCCCACCGCCGACATCGAATGTCTGACCGATTTTTCCGCCCTTTCCGACGCCTTCAACCCCAGCAAACATGCATCCCTTCTCCTCACCGATGTTTTCTGGGCGGATGAAGACCGGTCTGGGGAGATTCTCCTCCTCGCCGAGAAAAACCCCGAGCTCTCCGTGGGCTTGCTCAGCCGGTTCGATCTTTCCGGATCCCTCCCCTCCGGATTCCCGATCCCTTGGCTCCGGTCGGACGAACAGCTCCCCCTTTCCATGGCCGAATTGATGGAGGACTTTTCGGGAAGAACCTTCGGAGCCTATCACCTGATTTCCCCCGCAGGTCCGCACCCCCTCGGACGTCTCTACTGGGCCCGCCATCAACAGTTGGAGCGGAATGTTCAGGTGCTAGTCCCTCCCGCCGGCTCACCCCATTTCACCAAATCCATACGCAATTACGCCCGCTTGAATCACGCCTCCGTTTACTCCCTCTACGAATCCATCCCTTCGGAAGAACGCGTTTTTGTCGCCATCGAACCCGTTACCAGTCCCTCCCTCCTCCATTTTCGCGTGGCTGGAGAAAAACCCGATCTGATTTCCTGCGCCCGCCTTGCCACCGTCCTGGGTTCCGTCCTTTGGGAAATGGAATCCTCCTCCATCCCCGCCCGCCTCCTCGGGCCATATGATTTCACAATCTCCCCAGCGGGCACCCCCCGCCTCCGCAACCCGGTCGCCTTCCACGGAGCCCCCGAAGTTTCCCACCTAGAAAATTCCATCCAACTCGCCACCCTGCTCGAACCTCTGATTCCCGATTCACCGCAGACGACCCATCTCCTCCAAATTCTCCGCGACCCCGGCCCCTCGGCATTAGACCTCCTCCGTAAAACCCGTGAGTTCGAGCGCCAGCTCGCCGACGTTCAGGAAATTCATGTTCGCCAGGAGGAAATCGATGCCATCCGAAAGTCCATTCGCGCCCGCATCGTGCGCAAGTGGGTCATCGGAATCGGATCCGTGGCTACCGTCGCTTTCCTTGCTCTTTTCATCAACGTCCTGTACTGGAGATTTGTTTTGGACAAACCCGGAAAACTGGATGATGAAGATCTTCCGGTACCAACCGGCAGTCTGGTTCTGGGGAATGAAACCACCACCGTCCCCGCCTTCCGCCTCGACCGCCACGAAGTCACCATCGGCCAGTACGAAAAGTTTCTCGCCGCCATGGATGAGGACAAGAATTGGAAAACGAATCTGCCGCCCAACATCTCTTCGAACCGAAAGCTGGAGGATCTGGCTCCAGCCGATTGGCAGGACATAATGACCAAGGCCCGCAAAGGCGATAGCTACAACGGCGGTGTCCGAATCACCCGCGACACCTCCGTCTTCGGTGTCGATTACCCCAGCGCCTACGCCTACGCCCACTGGAAGAAACGTGATCTCCCCTCGAAAGCCCAATGGCTGCGCGCCGCCTCTGGCAACGACATGCGCCCTTACCCGTGGGGAACCAACCCTACCGCTTTGAAAATTAACTTGGGGGGTAATGTTCCGCAGGGCACGAAGCCGGATTCCTACATTCACGTTCTCCAGGGGGAATCAATGTTGAACGATGTCGGACCCTTTGAGCACCATGACCTCGGCGGGAATCTCAGCGAGTGGATTTATTCCACCGATCCAATCTCCCCTTCCTTTATCGGTGGCAACTTCCTAGATGAAGTTCCCGTGGCGAATGACGGGCGCACCCGTAAAATTAGCGACATCCAAGGCCAAATTAGCCGCGTCGGTTTCCGCACCGCAAAATAACTTATCCCTTCAAACTCCCGCCCCATCCAGCCCTACATCGCTGACAATCCTCCGCTCTCATTTTCCCCAATCAAAAATCCGCGTCTGCGTCCCGCGAGCGCGGGAAAAAATTCAAATCTTGTGCGCTCCAGGCTCAATCACCGTATCCTTCGCCCGCTTTTGCAGTTTCGGATAATCCGCATTCGCGTTCAGACCCCGGCTTTCGTGCCTCCGCAAAGCCGACTCCACAATCAGAGCCGCACATAACGCGAGGTTACGCAGTTCCAACAAGTCGCTCGTCACCCGGAAATTCCAATAAAACTCCTGCACCTCCTTCAATAACAACCGAAGCCTGGACTGCGCGCGAAGCAAACGCTTGTTCGTCCTCGCAATCCCCACGTAGTCCCACATCAACTGCCGGATCTCCTTCCAGTTATGCGTGATCACCACCATTTCATCCGCATCATGAAATTTCCCCTCCTTCCATCTCGGAATCGAATCGGCTCGGGGTATCTTCGCCAATTTTCCAGGCAGACTCTCCGCCGCACGATGAGCCATGACCAGCGCCTCGAGCAGGGAGTTACTCGCCAACCGGTTCGCCCCATGCAAACCCGTGCAGGCCACCTCCCCAAGTGCCAACAACCCGGGAAGCCGGGTCGTTCCGTCCAGCAAGGCAGGAATTCCCCCGCACTGGTAGTGGGCCGCTGGCACAACCGGTATCGGTTGGTGAGCCGGGTCAATACCCAACCCGCGCAGGGTGGAGGTAATCGCCGGGAAACGTTTCTCTAAAAACTCCGCGCCCTTCGACCGGATGTCCAAAAACACGCAAGGCGCTCCCGTTTCCTTCATCTCCTCGTCGATCGCCCGGGCGAGAATGTCGCGCGGGGCAAGCGATCCGCGCGAATCGGTCTTGCGGGTAAATTCTTTCCCTTGGGCGTCCACCACCACTCCACCCTCGCCACGCAATGCCTCCGAAATCAAAAAAGTCGGCGCCGAAGGATGAAAGAGGCAGGTGGGATGAAACTGGATGAACTCCATATTCGCGATCGCCACCCCGGCCCGGTAGGCGATGGCCACCCCGTCCCCCGTGGCGATGGCAGGATTTGTCGTGTAAAGGTAACACTTGCCGCACGCGCCAGTGGCGAGAACCACCATCCGGGCGGAAATGGCCAAAACCCGTTGAGACGCCCCATCCAAGACATAAATTCCCAACACCCGGTTCGGCCCCGGAAGTTTCAGCTTTTTCGAAGTGACCAGATCGATCGCCACCATGTCCTCTCTCACTTCGATCATCGGCGAAGACCGCACCGCGGAGAGCAGAGCCCGCTCCAGTTCCTTGCCGGTGATGTCACCCGCATGGAGAACCCGGCGCTTAGTATGCCCACCTTCCTTCCCCAAATCCGGTTCCCGACTCCCCCCGTTCTGCCGTTCGGTAAATCTCACCCCCAGCTCGACCAGCTCCGCCACGCGGGCCGGGCCGTCCTGCACCACCTTCCGGACCACTTCCTCCCGGCACAATCCCGCCCCAGCCTCCAGCGTATCCCGGATATGCAGTTCGGAGGAATCCTCCGCCGAGGTGACACAGGCGATCCCACCTTGGGCATAGTTAGTGTTCGATTCGGCCGCATTCTTTTTCGTAAGCAACAAAACACGGGCAGACCGGGCGGCCTTCAGCGCAAAACTAAGCCCGGCAATGCCGCTCCCCACGACCAGCACCTCGGCCGATAATTCCTGACTTGGTCTCTCCGCCATCGTGGGTATCTTTCTTTCTTTGCTGGAGCTGTAGCTCAATTGGTTAGAGCACCGCCCTGTCACGGCGGGGGTTGCGGGTTCGAGCCCCGTCAGCTCCGCGGTATTTCACGTAAAACTCCACGCAAAGACGCCGGCTGAACCCGCTCGTCTTGCAATTCCCCATCATAAAAAAGTTGCCACGAATATCCGGCATACTTGGATCCCACACCCGGCCGAGTCTCCACAGAAACGTTCCGTACTCCATCCCGCTCCGCCAAAGGAGGCCCCTTTTCCCAGTGGGGAAGTCCCGCCTCGCTTTTTTTCAAAACCCCATCCGGGCCACGTTCGAAAAAAGATACACTCACGATCACCTTCCGCGGATCGAGGGAACCGCTCCCACTCACCGCCCGGACTTTCCAGATTACCCTGCTCGATTCCCCTTCGCCCGTGGGCTCCGCTACACCCGCAAGAGCCAATTTACGCGGGCTTTTGGCCAGATTCTCCTCCCGTTGCCGCGCCACCTGTTCGAGCCGGATCCTCTCCTCCACAATGTGAGAACGCGCAAGCGCCAACCGCCGGACGGTCCCGCCCGGCTCACTCGCGCGAATGAGCTCCCGCCAGCACTGGAGGGCCGCAGCCGAATTCTGCCGCGACTCCGCCAAGAGGGCGGACGCCACGCGGATGCGGGAATTGTTCGGTTCCTTGGCTTGCGCCTGAACAAGAAGTTTTTCAGCCAGATCCAATTGCCCGCGGTTTTGCAATTCGCGCGCCTGGTCCAACAGATCTTCCCCCTGCGGAGCCGCCGCCTGCGCCGCAGAAACAGTCAGACGAATGTTGCCACCCGGCAACGGCAGGTTACCCAGAGCCTCCCGAGACTCTTTTTCCCGGGCCGCTTCTTCCGCCGCAGCTTTTGGGTCCAACGACCATTCGCGTGATTTGTCCGTGTCATGTTGCCGGAGTTTGAGGAGCCCAACCAAGACCACCAACTGGATGACCACCAGTACGGCCGCCGCCCAAACCCAGGTGCCGGATTTCTTATCCGCCATAACTTACTTGGCCGGTGGGGGCACGGGGGCGTTGGTGAATCCCCGTGGCTCCGGACCGCTATTCTGCACCCGAGAATGAAGAAAGCGGGTCAAGCCGCTCCACCACTCGCCAGCCTTGACCCTTTCGCTTTGCAGGATCCCTTCCGGAGTTTTCGCTTTCGCATAGGGCCGGAGAAAAAAGACGGAAATGCAGAAGATGACCTGCAAAAGCAAAATCCCCGCCACGAGATAGATCGCCACGCCGTACAATCTCGGCCGGAGGCGGGCTTGGCCGGAATGGGCAGGACCTTGGGATTCATGAGCCATGTCTTGACCCTAACCCAAAGACCGGCCGCGTCACCTCTGAGATGTGTTCGGGGCGGCCTCCGCAATTGTCGTGCGGGGATCTTTCTTTAGCGCGGCGAGTTGCGTCCGGTTGAGCAGACCAGCAAGTTCCTGCCCTTCCACGTGGATCGGCGCGGAACCGTCGGCATAGGGTCGTCCGACGGTGATCCTCAATTTTTTTCCATCCCCGCCTTCCGCCACAATCTCGAGCTCGGTTTTGGCAAAATCCACTTTGGCAGGCGCCCCGACCCAGCGGACCACCTCGAGTTCCGCCAGTCGGGTGGCATAGCCCGCCGCTTCTGGGACATCCGCTCCCACCCCCGATGCACGCCATCGTCCGTCCGCCCCGGAGCGGTACTCCTTGCGTACACCCCCAGCGGCCCAGATCAGTCCACGCACCGGACCAAAATCGGGAGGAAAAATTCCCAGAGGAAGCCAGCCTAACGCGGTCTCGGGGATGCGGCGCAACAGACCCAGCGGGACCGCCATCCCTCCCGAAGTGGTGGAAACCTGGAGAAAAACATCTTCCTTGGATTCATCGCCAAACTTCAACGTCTCCACCCGGTTTGTCGTCCCCTGAATTCCGTTCGGGGCCGCCCAGAAGAGCGTCAGAGTCTGCCGCGGTTTGATCAGTCCCAACCGGGCCGGATCCTCGGTCGGAAGAAAACGGTTGGCTCTGGCTTCTTTCAGAAAAACAATCCAGGCATCGACCCGGGCCGAGTCGGCAGCCCGCGGATTCCCCGCCCACTGCAGCGTCCACCGGTTGGTGTCCTTGCCCCGCTCCAGCCGGTAATCCCCGCCCCGACCGGCAAACTCCACCGCTTGGATCTGGGCGGCGGAGGTGAAAGTCACCACCCTTTTATCCCGGACGCGGTCCGCCATTTTTCCCAGAGAATCAATCGCCGCTCGCGGAAGAAGAAAAACGGAAGGCTGGTCGGAAACCCTCGCGAAAACCTGGTTGGTCTCCTTCGGGTTCACCTGTCCGATCTGCAGGATGCGATTCGTGGCGGTCGTGCGAACCTCGAATGCCTGAGCGGGGGCATTCAAACCGTAGAGAGCGAGATCGCCCCCGGTGTCCGAAACGAAAGACGCCGCTTTGAGGGAGGAAAGTTCGCCGAGAACATTCGCCACATCCGTGGGATCGGCCTGAGCTTCCACGGGTTTAAGAATGGCCCACTCCCCATCCTTCTTTATCACGTCCACTTCCAGAGTCCCCTGATGAAGCAGCAGTTCCTGCACATCTGGAATCTGAAGTGGCAGGACCCGCTTCTCCCGCCAACCCGTCAAATCCTTATCCATGGCCTCGGCCAATTGATTCTGCACGACCGCGATTTTCTCCCCTCGCCCGGGCTGTCGGATGCGCACGTAGATCCCCCCCGCGATCGGAGTCTCGCGGCCGGTATCGATTGTTAACTCTCCCTCCTTTGTCCCCACCACGAGCGTACGCGTGGGTTGACCCAGCCCGAAGGTCTGAAGCTGAGACTCCTCTTTCTTCCCGGACGGCAGAGTCTGCAGGCTTTCCACAAATTGGATTTCGGAAAGCAATTGCCCGACTGAGACGGCATCCGCCCCTCCAGCAATCGGCTTCTCCAACCTCCAATCCCCTTCTGCTTTTTTGCGGAAGACGAACGATCCCTTGGGTCCGGTGAGATCAATCCGATCTGCCTCCCGCACGGGAAGATTGGTGATCCGGCGGGATTCCTTGGTCATCCGTTCGGTTCCCGGAACCTTTTTTTGCAAAAAACTCAACGCGCCCATCAGGAGGAGCACCAACCCGAGAGACACCAACAAAGACCTGGTCTTCATGGAAATTTCCCGCCTAGTGCCGGCGACGCCACCAAACAAGCAAGCCCAAGATCCCCGTCAGGATCGGGATGCCGAGGATGGTGGAGAGAATAATTCCCCTCTGCTGGTTTTCGTCCAACGAGACGGAGAAGTCCTTCGGGGTCTTCGGAGAAATCCCGAGCGCCTCGTTTCGTCCCAAAATCCAGTTGATGGAATTCACCATGAAATCCACTTCCAGCGGAGAAATATTCTGGTTCGCGAACGCCGAAGCCGACCCGACGACGATCGCACGAAGAGCCGGAGCCTCGCGTCCCTTGTCCCCTGGAGCTGATCCGTCGATCACTGCCGCCACCGCGAACGGTCCCTTGCGATCATCTGCTTCGACAAATTCTGTCTTCTTCCCAGTGGCCAACGGCCAAGCTTTCGCCCAATACCGATCCGAAGTTTCCACCAGCATCTCCGCCTTGGTCGTGGCGGTGGTGGCCACCGGTTTTATCGAGAGGGAACGGCTTCCTCCCAGACGGATCGACCCTCCCACGTTTTCTATCCAGCGAATGGCGGGATGCGCGGAAAACCGTGTGCCCACGGTCTCCTCGTTGATCCCCTGCGTCAGGCCCGCCGTGCTCAGGACGGCCACCTTGCGGAAAATTTTGTCGGCATCCACGGAGACTCCGTGCTCCGCGAGGATATTTTCCAGACCGGTCGGCACCCCCGGATCCAGTAGAAGAAGCAGTTTCCCGGGCTTGGCCAGATAAGCCTGCAGTGCCGCCACGGATGGGGCCGGGACTTGGAATTTTGGCCCGGCCACGATCACCGCATCAGCATCGGCCGGCACTCCCTCCTGCTCTGCCAGCTTCAGGGGCAGGAGTTCCAGGTTCTGCGAAGCGAGGCGAGCCGACAAAAGGGAGTAGCCGCCGGGATCTCGGTCGGTCGAGTTCAGGTTATATTCTCCCGAGCCCTCCGTGACGTAAATCTTGGATGGCTTGCCTTGGACGAGGGCGCCGATGGCGGACGAAATCTTTTCTTCCGCCCGGAAAGATTTCACCCGAGCCGCTCCGCCGGACATCATGGCGCCTGGATCGATCTCGGCCATCTCGGCCACTTTCAGTATTCGCGAACGTTCCCCAAACTGCACCAGAATGACATTCTCGTTGCTCGAGAGTTTGTATTTCTCCGCCAATTTCTGGGCCGCCTGAAAATCGAGGTAGGGTTGGACGAGCTCCACCTTCACCTTGCCGCCCCCACGGTACTTATACTCATCCAGCAATTTCTGGACATCGTCCTGGATGAGGCTCCCGGTCGTGTCCTGCTCGGGAGCAAGAAACGCGGTCAGCGTCACCTCGCTGGGTAGGTTTTTCAGGAGGTTGAGCGTCTGCCCTGAAAGTTCCTGAAACTGATTCATGGTAAAATCGGCCCGGGTGTAGTGCCGCCACCCGATGTAGTTCACACCGGCCAGGAGAAAGACGAGGATCGGCAGGAAAAGATAATGATTAAGCGTCTGGATTCGGCGGTTCTTCCGTAGAGAGGAGAGCGGGGGCGGGGTGGGGCGG
>CAIVGD010000378.1 GCA_903905395.1 uncultured Verrucomicrobiota bacterium | reverse complement strand
CCCCCCCATCAACGACCTGATCGACCCAGTGCACCGTGCACCCCGTCTCCTTCACTCCCGCGTTCAACGCCTGTTCCCAAGCCTTCAAACCCGGAAATGCCGGTAACAGGGATGGATGAATATTAATGATCCTACCGCGAAACTTCCGCAGAAGCGGTTCCTTCAGCACTCGCATATAACCCGCCAACACCAAAAGCTCCGATCCGGATTCCTCCAAACTCTGCGCCAGCTCCTCCTCGATCTCCGGTTCCAACTTCGTCTTAAACTTACCCGCGCGACAAACCAACGTCGGTTGACCCAACTTTTTCGCATGGGTCAGAATCTTCGCCTCCGCCAGATCGCTCCCCACAATGACGATCTCTGCCGGCACCTTTCCTTCGCGGATCGCCTCAGCCAACGCCAAAAAATTACTCCCTTGACCCGATCCCAGCACCCCGACCTTCAGCTTCCTCACTTCTTAAACTTTTGCAGAACGGCCGTGGTCGATCGTCCGGGTGTCAACGGCAACACCTTCACCACACCCCCCCGTTTTTTCACCGCCGCCAGTTCGTCCTTGTCCAATTGCTCGGCCTGATAATCCCCACCCTTCACATAGACGTCCGGCTGCACAGCCTCGAGAAACCGAGTGGCCCGTTTTTCTGGAAAAATCATCACCGCATCCACCCCCGCCAGTGCCGCCACCACCTCCGCGCGGTCAGCCTCCCCATTCACGGGTCGCCCTTCCCCTTTTAATTCGCGCACGCTGTCATCCCCGTTCACCCCCACCACCAGAACATCCCCAAGGGTCTTCGCCTCCTGTAAAAACCGCACATGGCCCACGTGCAGAACATCAAAACACCCGTTGGTGGCCACAACTCTGGCCCCACGTTTTCGTAGTTCCTCCCGCCAAGCCGGAAGTTTCTCCCAAGAAAGGTGCACACTCATGACCGCGCATCTTGACCCGCCCTCCAGCACTCGCAACATCAATTCAGAAAGGCGCACGGAAGAATCTATGGAATTTGAATGGTCCCTCTACTCCACCCCGGAGATCCCCCAAGCCGAAGTCCACGAAAGCTTCGAGGATCCTTTCTGCCTGCGGATCCTTCCGGGCGGCGGTCCCATGGCGGAACACTCCCGCTTCCTCTGCCTCGGCAAAGGCCTCTCCGGCAAACCTCTTTTTTCCCTCTACAGCTCCGATGGTCACCGCATGCGCCCCATAGCCACCCGCGCCATGACCGAGTCCGAATCCTATTTTTACGAAAGAAAAGCCAAGGAATCCCTTTGAACGCACCCACCCTCATCCGTTCTTGGGAAGAAATTCCCTTTTTCCCCAACCCCAAGGAGGAAGCCGCTTACTGGGCTTCCCACCAGCTGGAGGTCGCGCTCATGGCCGGTTCCCTCTCCCGTAGCGAGGGTCAGGACTCCACCTCAATCACCCTGCGGATGGATCCTCGGATGCTCAGCCGCCTCAAAAGGATCGCCGCCCGCCGCTACCTGAATTATCAATCGATGATGAAACAGTGGATTGCGGAACGGTTGGAAAAAGAACTGCCCGGATCCTAACCCGCCACCCAGAAGAGGAGTAAACCTCCTCCCATCCTTCGGTCTTAAATTACTTCCGCCCCAGCAAGCCGCTGAGCGAACCCGGTTTCTTCGTCTCGTCCGAAAGATGCGCGCTGACCAAGGGTTGCGCGGGGCCGTTTTGCCCTCTCCGCGTGGCGGCCTTATCCGGATCCACCTCCATCTCGATGTGTCCCTTCACGCTGGCCCCTTCGTTGATCACGATGCGCGGAGCCCGAATGTCACCTACGACATACCCCCCGTTGACGATCTCCACCTTTTCCTTCACCGAAATGTTTCCGATAACCCCCCCGGCGATGTTGAGGTTGGCCGCATCCAGATCCGCCTTCACCAAGCCGCTGTCCCGGATCATGATCGAAGTATCGCACTGCACGCGCCCCTCCACCGTCCCCTCGATGATGAGAGGCTCGCTTCCCGTGATCTCACCCTTGATGGTGACGCTTTTACCAATGACGGTTTGGGAATTTTCGGGGGGCATGGGTACTTCTTTTTTCGTGAATTTGTAGGGCAGGTATCTTCCTCTATCGGCTCCCAGCGTCAAGAAACCATCCCAGACTTTTTCACATTCGCAGATCGCTGTTATTCACTCTTTGACCATCGTCACCCGCCAGGCGTGGGCCCCATCGAGTCTGACCCGGTCTTCGTACCGACACCGCACCGCCTCTTCCAACCTCCACCCAAGGCCGAATGCCCCCGTGACTTCCTCCCGCGTCAAGCGGCGCGGACCTGATGGACGGGTTTCTAACTCGCTGAAGACAAGGATATGCAGCCGTCCCCCGGGTGAAAGAACCTCCCCCATCCCCTTCACATAGGCGGGCCGTTCTTCATCCAAAAAGGTGTGGAAGAGGGCACAATCCAGCACGGTCTCCATTTCCAATCCCGTCTCCCACAGCTTCAGGGCGTCTCCCAAAATGAACTCGGGCGGTTGGACTGGGGCGGCTTGTTTTGTTTTTTCCCGCGCGCGCCGCAGAGCCTCGGGCACTGCGTCCAATCCCACAACCCGGTATCCCCTTCTCGCCAATTCAATCGTGTTGTCTCCCGTGCCACAGCCCAGGTCGAGAATCGGAGACTCGAATTTACCCTGCTCGATCAAGCGGATCACCTCGGGCTGGGGTCGGTCTGTCTGCCATGGCGGAATGCCCTCGGCATACTTCGCATGAAATTCCCCAATCAGAATCCCGTCGCGGAAATCTTGCCTGATCGGATCCTCCATCCATCGACTTTACCGCGGGCTGGCCTAGCGCCAATGCCTGATGCGGGATAGAGCGGCAGGACCTACGTCGCCAACAAACCCGAAAACTCGTCCGAGTTCAATTCGAAGAGCAACTCATACACTTCCGCCACCCCGTCGGAAATTTCTGCCCCCCCCCCGGCCGCCTTCTGGCGGATCGCGGCAAACCCCTCCACCTCTCCTGTCGGATCACGCAATGGAATGAAATCGATCCGCAGACGGCACCCCCCTCTTCGTGTTTTCCCCGTGGTTTCCAGATACTCCGCACTGCATCCGTTCCCGCAGGAAAGATTCCGCACAACCTTGCTCATCTCCTTTCGCGCCGCCCGCGCCCCCTTCCATAAAACATCGACCGGAGCCCCGACCAACGACCTTTGAATTCCCGTGACCCACCGGATTTTTAAATCACGATCCACCAGAGCTACGGTATGACCGGAACTCTTTAACGCATGCACAATCAAATTATGGAATGTTTCCATAAGAGCTCGCAGTCCCGATCATTTGCCATCTTCGCCATAATAGCAAATCTTTTTTATCGATTTATTCGCAATGGAAATAATTGCAGGTGAACACTTTACCATTTTTGATTTTTTAAAACAGCTGTTTCGCCGAAATCATCGAGAGAAACAAACTTTCGAACACACATTTCATATGTCATCTTCCTTTGGTGAACTCAATGAAACCTTCCCAGCTCGATTCCATTGCCAGAAATGAATCGAGCCCCTGGACTGCGGCGTGAAATATCAGAACGCCGCCTGAACCCAGTTGAATTTCAACAACACCCTCTCCTTCTCCGCTCAAGCCCACGAGACCGCCATCGAATTTATCGAGCGGCCCCCAAGCTAACTCCAATGTTCTCTCCCGTTCACGTCGTCACCGGAATGTTTCTCGCCCACTGGATCCCAGGTGGACCCATTCCTGCTTTTTGCGCAGGGGTCATCAGTCACCTCGCGCTGGATGCGATTCCCCATGGGGATGCCGGCATCGGTCACTGGGTCGATTCCGCTCCCAGTCGCAAAATCCGCCTCCAACGTCTCCTCCCCATGGCCTTCACCGATCAGATTCTTGCGGTCGGAACCATCTGGATTCTGCTTCCATCGCCACTCCTGCACTCCACTCCACCTTGGACGCTACTGGCCGGTGCCGCCGGTTCTGTCCTGCCGGATTATCTTTCCGGATTCCGCGATCTTTTGCTCCATCCTCCAAAATGGCTGGAATTTCTCCACCGCCTCCATGAAAGATGCCACTACCGCGGTCACGAACCTTTCACCATCGTCACCGGCCT
>CAIVGD010000377.1 GCA_903905395.1 uncultured Verrucomicrobiota bacterium | reverse complement strand
TGGTGAGCAGGCCCGGAGGAGGGGGGGGGGTGCGACCCCAGAATTTAATCTAACCGGCCTTGGCAAGCGCCTGAAGAATGGCATTGGGCATCTTGGCCAGGGGCACCACCCGATCGGCCGCGCCCAGTTCGATCGCCGCTCGCGGCATACCGTAAACCACACAACTGTCCTCATGCTCGGCCAGAGTTTTGGCTCTGACCGAGTGCAGGGCTTGCAGGCCCAGAGAGCCGTCCGTCCCCATTCCCGTGAGTAACGCGGCCACCGCATGGGCACCGGCATGTTGTGCCGCGGACCGGAAGAGCACGTCCACCGAAGGACGGCAATGGTGGATGGGCGGAGATTGGGTGATGCGGACTTTGTAACCCGAGTTGAAGGGAGCCAATGCGAGGTGGAAATCACCCGGAGCCACGAGACAAAGGCCTGGATGCAGTTCCTCCCCCTGCTTCGCCTCACGCACTTGGAACGCGCACACCTCATCCAGACGCTCGGCCATGAGCCGAGAGAACTCCTTAGGGATGTGTTGCACCACGAGGATAGGTGGAAGCCCGTCCGGAAGGCGCGGGAGGAGAAACCGGAGGGCCTCGACGCCGCCGGTGGAGGCACCGATGAGGATCACGCGGCGTGACGAGTACTTTCCCGCCGGAATGGGAGGGGGCACTTGAAAGGATTTAGCCTCGGAGATTTCGGCCGGGTGCGGCTTATGGCCCGCTTGGGCAACCGACTTCACACTGAAGGCAAGCTGGTGGGCGAATTCCCCGAAATCCAGGCGGACATCGGGCTTGCCGAGTACTTCCACCGCCCCCAAAGAGAGCGCTTCCATGGCCTTGGGCGACCCCTGAGGGGTTAGGGCACTGACCACGACCACGGGAATCGGATGGTGCGCCATGAGGATTTTGAGAAAGGAGAGGCCGTCCATGCGGGGCATTTCCAGATCGAGCGTGAGGACATCTGGGTCGAGCAAAAGAATTTTATCCCGCGCCTCATAGGCGTCTTTCGCGTGACCGACCACCTCCAAATGAGAATCCAATTTGAGGGCATTTTCTATGGCCCGCCGAGCCAGGGTCGAATCGTCCACGATCAGAACCCTGATCTTCTTCCATGGTGTCAGGTTCATGCGAGGCCCCGCCTTTTCCCCGCCGAAAGTGGATACGCTCCAAGGTTCCGCTTCATAATCGATGCCACCGCGCTTGGGGTACACGTTCTCATCGCCGACGATAGACTCCTTGCTGGATGGATTCCAGATTGTGGTGGAGTCCGAAAAGACTCTCAGAGAGACCCAGGATGAGATAACCGCCTGGAGTCAGATTCTGAACGAGTTTATCCACCAAGACGGCCCGGGAGGGCTGGTCGAAATAGATCATAACATTGCGGCAAAAGATCACGTGCTGTTCGTGGGCGAAGGGGTAGGGAAATTGAAAGAGGTTGATATGTTCAAACAGAACCCGTTGTCGGAGGGCGGCCTTGACCCGAAAATTTCCCGCGTGGATGCCGATGCCCTTCTGAAAGTGGCGTCGGAGCAGGTCGAGAGGCACCGGGTTTACCGACTTCATGCTGTATATGCCCTTCTGGGCCCGGGCGAGCATCCGGTGGGAGATGTCCGAGGCGGTCACCTTCCAATCCAGAAGGGGAAATGCGCGCAGGGCCTCAGTCAGGGCGAGGGCGATCGTGTAGGGCTCCTCCCCGGAGGAAGCGGCCGCAGACCAGATTCGCAGGGGCGAAAATGATGAGAGAAGCTGTGGAATAAGTTCTGGCAGGATCCGGGTGGTGAGGAAAGAGAAGGCCTCCGGCTCACGAAAAAAGAATGTATGATTGGTGGAAAGAAAATCCACCAGATGTTCGATCTCATCCATCCCGTCCCGGGACAAGAGCAGGGCACAGTACTGGTTGTACGATTTCAGTCCCAGTTGGGGCAGGCGATGCCGAAGCCGGTGAGTGAGCAAGGCCTGCTTGTCATTGCCGAGATAGATCCTGCTGTGTTTGTAAAGCAGGTCAGCCACCGTCCGATAAGTCCGCAGGGAAAGTTGTGTCTCGGGGGCGTGCCCTAGGCGGAGCATGGGGATCCCTGAGTGTCTCGCGGGTGGCGAATCAGAAGTTGCGGAACTCGTCAACCTCACGACGAGTCTCGGCCGGTAAATCGCCAGGCATGGGGATACGCTTGCGGGCTACGACCGGAGGGACTTTCCAAGATGGGGGAGCCGTATACGCAGGATTCTTTTCCGCATAAGCGTCCGGGTCGGGGCGCGTCCTCGGCGTCCTCGACGGATTGGAGGGGGGGGCGAAAGCCTCCTGAGCCCCCACCAGTTGGCCCATTTTCAATACCAAGTCATTGAGCGTGGCCGCTTGGGCGTCCAGTTCATCGGCGCCGGTGGCCGATTCCTCGGAGCTGGCCGCATTCCGTTGGGTCACCAGTTCGATCTGAGACATGGCGCTGTTGATCTGCTCGATCCCCTGGGATTGCTCCTTCGAAGCTCTGGATATGCTATCCACCAACAAGTCCGTGGCGGTGATTTTATCGGTAATCTGTTTGAGGGAGGCGAAGACCTTGGCGGAGCTCGCAGAGCCGCTCCGGCTGTTCTCGATAGCCGCCTCAATTTTTTTAGCCGTTTCCTTCGCGGCCGCCGCGGAGCGTTGGGCTAGGGAACGGACTTCATCTGCGACGACTGCGAAGCCAGCTCCAGCCTCTCCGGCGCGGGCCGCTTCGACCGCCGCATTGAGGGCTAGGATGTTGGTTTGGAATGCCACCTCATCAATGTCCTTGGTTATCTTGGCCACATCCGCACTGGACGCATTGATGTCGAGCATCGCCTGATTCATCTCGTTCATGGTCTCGGTACCAGCCACCGCCAAGGCACGGGCTTCGGAAGCCAAGGCACAGGCTTTTTGCGCATTATCCGAATTCAGGCGGATCATCGTCGTCATCTGCTCCAACGAAGCACCGGTTTCCTCCACGGACGCCGCCTGTTCGCGGGCGCCGGCAGAAAGAGCTTGGCCGGTGATCGCAATTTGGCGGGCTCCAGAGGAAGTCTGCAGGGAAGCCTCGGAGAGTTCGTTGGCGAGACCGAGCAGGTCGCGCTTCGTGGAGTGAGTGATAAGCCATGCTCCAATAGAGGTGGTCGAGATGACAAGAAGGAGACCTACCGTGAGAAAAATGACGGCTCTGTGGGATTCATCTTCTCCCTCTTTCGATCCCGCAAGTCCAAGATCGCGGTTACGCTTGGAAAGCACCTCGAGGACATCCTCCAGACCTACCGAAGCGGGCAGGAGAACTGTCGTCATATAGAGTTTGGCTTCCTCGGCTTTGTTTATCCGGATTAATTCCAGCCATCGATCACGGTTTTTGGTGTAGATCAGTCGGGTCTGACGAACTTGCTCCAAGGCATTGCGATCTTGCTCGTCGATGGCGAGGGGGAGGTAGAGTTTAAAACATTCAAGTTGGCGTGCTAGATTAACCGAGATTTCCTGTTCCAGAGGGATCGCCTGTGCCGGTGTGGCATCCTTGAGTAGGAGGGTGCGGGACATGTTAATCAAAGACAGGGTCTGGACTTCGTCGATGAGAGTTAGCCTGGGAACCGTTCTTTCCGATAGATCAACGACATGCTTTTGGACACCCAAAACCGTCCAAATCGAAAACAGGCCGCCTAGGAGGAGGAACGTGGTGGTGGTGATGAAGGCGGTGGTGATTCGGCGGGAGATTGTCCAATTATTAATATTCATAGATTGTGGATGGTGGGGTTGGGGTGGGTGAATAGAAGGGGGCTAGAGGGTGGAGTGGGGATATTTTTCTGGAGGAGGTTGCATGCGTCGTCAGTAGGATGTGTTACGCCGTTTTTGGGGCGTTGGGCAGGGCGAGGTTCAGGGTGCCTTCCTCCTGAAGTATTTTATCGATATGGAGCAAAGTTTTCACACCGTTTCCGATCGTGGCCACTCCCGAGATGTACTGCGTATTAGGGGCCCCGCCGAAATCCGGGGCGGGCTCGATTTCGGACTCGTGCAACTGGACCACCTCTTCGACTGCGTCCACGATGACGGCGATCGGAGTGCCGCGGTCCGAGGTGCCACCGGGACGGAGGATGATAATGCAGGCGCGCTCTCCGTATTTCTCGTGGGTGATGCCGAATTTAGCCCGTAGATCAAGGACGGCCAGGACCATGCCCCGGAAATTAATGACTCCCTTGACATGGGACGGCATGTTGGGGACTGGGGTGATGGGACAGAGGCGGATGATTTGGCGCACATGGAGGATCGGCAATCCGTAGGATTCATGGCCGAGATTGAACGTGAGATACCGGCCGGCTTTGGGTTCGATGCGGGCGGGGTGCAAGTTGAGGCCATTGGGATCCTTTTCCACCGATAGTGTGAGGTAGCGGTTCGCTTGCGGGGCGGGCTGGAGTTGGGTGGGCTGGCTAAAGTTCATGGGGTGATTTATGGAATCATTCCTGCCGAGTAAGGATAGCGCAGTCAGGACAGTTTGACTAGTGCATCCACGTCAAAGATCAGGCCTGCGGTTCCATCGGACAGGACAGCGGCGCCGGCGACGAGGTGTTGATGGCGGAAGGTCTCACCAAGACTTTTGATGATAACCTCCTGTTTGCCAATGAGTTCGTCCACGAGGAGGGCGCGGGTGGCGGTGCCGGATTCCACCACGACAAGAATACCATCTTCTGGGTTCACGGCCCGGGTGGGTCGGCCCAGGAATGGTCCCATCCGGAGAACGGGGATCTGGCGGCCGCGCAGGTTGACGACTTCGCCGTGTTCCTGAACTTTCGTGACCATGCCGGGTTTTGGGCGGAAGGATTCCAGGACGGACAGGGTGGGGATGAGGTAGCGATCTTCCCCGATTCCCACCATGAGGCCGTCGATGCTGGCCAGGGTGAGGGGGAGGAGAAGGGTGAAGGTGGTGCCTTGGCCGGCCACGGATTCAATTTCGATTTTTCCACGCAGTTTTTCAATATTGCGGCGGACGATGTCCAGGCCCACGCCCCGACCGGAGAGATCGGTGATCCTATCGGCGGTGGAGAAGCTGGGCATGAAAATGAGTTGGAGGATCTCGGCCTCGGTCGGTTGGTTTTCGGGGGTGATCAGGCCGCGTTCCCGGGCTTTGGCTAGGATGCGTTCGGTATCGAGGCCACGGCCATTGTCCCGGATTTGGATGGCGATACCGCCGCGCTTGTAGGAAGCGGCCAGACGAATGATCCCGAGCGGCGGTTTGTTTTGGGAGATGCGTTCATCGGGAAGTTCCAGCCCGTGGTCGATGGCGTTGCGGATCATGTGAACGAGGGGATCGGCCAGTTTCTCCACGATATTCCGGTCCAG
>CAIVGD010000376.1 GCA_903905395.1 uncultured Verrucomicrobiota bacterium | reverse complement strand
GTCCCGCCGTCGCGGGACTAATCTCTCTCGGAGCTCCGGGCCTGATCACCAGCCCCGGAGGGGTGAAAGAGATTAGCCGGCTGCGCGAGCTGCCGGGTGTTCGTCTAAATTACATATGCGCCCCTGCGGGGTGCTGGAAAAAACTGCGCCAACGGCGTGTCTGCGTCTGCGTCCCGCGACCGCGGGAAAAAATTAAAAATCCAAAATCCCCCCGGCCTCTGTTCCTCCCCAATCACCAATTCCCTCGCGTAAGCGGAAAACGATACCATCGCGGAGCGAGATTTGAGAATGGGCGGGGGTAGGTCTTAGGGGGCCAATCCCTAATCACCATTCACACGGGCGGCGTCCGCCGCCTCCCATCTCCTATCTTCTATCTGCTATCTGCTATCTGCTATCTCCTCCTGACGGCTACTTCTTCTCCGCGTAATGGTGCAACCGATTCGAAATAATGATGAACGTCGGAGCCCACAGACCCACAAAAATTCCAAATCGCTCCGCATAAGCGCGCTTCGCATCAGCCACCAGATCGCCCATTCCTGCCGCCCCAGCCGTGCCACCAGCTGAAAACCAGATCAGAACCGACCCCACAATCGAAAGAAACCCAAGAGCGAAACATAAATTGCTGAGAAACTGAATCTGTTGTTTGTTCATCCCACAAACATTGAAACCACCCACCCCAACGTCAACCCTCATTATTCAAGCCACCCCCCACTTGAAAACAGAAAACAACTGTGGGGCGTCCATGCGTGGGCGCCGTCCGAATTGAATCCTGATGACACTCCCGCTTGAAGCTCAGGTAGGGCGGTCTTTCCAAGAACGCCTGCGTTAATTTTCCAAACTTGTTCGCCCAGCTAGGCGGCCTCGGGGATGCCGCCTCTACCTAAACTTCCAACTTCTAGCGGGTGGGTCTGACCCCAAGCGTACTTCTTCTGACTTCAACTTAATCTTAAACTTCAACTGGCTGTGCCATCTCCTATCTTCTATCTCTTCCCGGCGGCGGCGTCCGCCGACTATCTCCTACACCCTCCCCCATTCTTCTCAAAATACCTCTGATGCCCCTCCTCCCCCTTCATATACGGCCCCGCAAAATCCACCCTCGTCACGATCGGCCTCGAAAACTTCCTCTCCCTACCCAGCTTCCCCATCACCTCCCTCGCCACCTCTTCCTGTTCCGGGCGGGTGAAAAAAATCACCGACCTGTACTGATCCCCCACATCCGGCCCCTGCCGATTCATCGTCGTCGGATCATGCACCGTGAAAAAATACTCCAGCACCTTCTCCGTGCTCGTTTTCTTTGTGTCGTACTCCACCTTCACCACCTCCGCATGTCCCGTCCCGTGACCGCACACCTCCTCGTACGTCGGGCTTTTTGTCCATCCCCCGGCATATCCCACCTCCGTGCTCTTCACCCCTGGAAACTTTGCGAACGCCTCCTCCACCCCCCAAAAACAGCCCGCTCCCAGCAGAATCGTCTCCACCTCCGGTGCCAATCCCTCCTCCTGGAAACTCAACACCGCCGAATTTATGCAGTACCTCAACCCCGTCGGCTTCGGCCCATCCGGAAAAACATGCCCCAGATGCATTCCGCACCGCACACACTGCACCTCCGTCCGGCTCATCCCCAGAGCCGAGTCCGTCTCCTCACCAAGATTCTCCTCCGCGAAAGGCTGGAAAAAACTCGGCCAGCCCGTGCCCGAATCAAATTTGTCAGCCGATAGAAACAGTGGCAACCCGCACCCTGCGCAAAAATAAACCCCCTTCTTGTGATTATCGTTAAACACCCCGCAAAACGCCCGTTCCGTCCCCGCCGCCCGACCCACTCGAAACTGCTCCACCGTCAACCGCATCGCCCACTCCTTGTCCGATCGGCTCACCTTCGGCACCTCGACAACACTCCCCGCCTTGCCCACATCCGTCATCAACCGCACCTTCACAGTCTCCCCACTTACTTTCGTCTCCTTAGCCTGAGCCATCACCCCAAACTGCCCATAAACCCACCACCCCGCCAGCAGGACAATCCCCCCTGCTAAACCCACCATAATCTGCGCCCTCTTTCTCATCTTCTCCTCCCCACCCTACCACATTTTCGCAACCCGCCCTAGCGGTGGGTCTGACCTCAATATTCAAGCGAACCTCCCACTTCAAAACAGAAAACAACTGTGGGGCGGGGCCCGCAGTCGCGGGACTTATCTCTCTCGGAGCTCCGGGCCTGATCACCAGCCCCGGAGGGGTGTGGATGATTTTGGATTTTTGATTTTGAATT
>CAIVGD010000375.1 GCA_903905395.1 uncultured Verrucomicrobiota bacterium | reverse complement strand
GGACACGCCATCCCCGCCCACCCACTGGCTCTCAACGCCCGCCGCCAGCTTTCTGAAAAGCATCAGTGCGCCTTGACGCGCTACTATGTGGCGGCTGGTTGCGGCGGCCTTGCAGTGGCCGTCCACTCGACTCAGTTTGAGATTCGCGAGCACGGCTTGATGGCGCCGGTCCTTGAGCTGGCATCGTGCACCATCGATGCGGCCCTACAAAAAGCGCACCGGCCGTTTATCAAGATCGCGGGATTATGCGGGCTCACGTGCCAGGCGCTGGCCGAGGCCCAACTGGCCGTCGGATTCGGGTATCAGGCTGGGCTACTTAATCTCGCCGCCTGGAAAAACGAGTGTGAACAGGAGATTTTGAAGCACGCTCGAGTGGTAGCGGAGGCGATACCAGTGATCGGCTTTTACCTTCAACCCTCCGTTGGTGGACGCGTGTTGAGCTTTTTGTTTTGGCGCCAATTTGCGGAGATTGAAAACGTTATAGCCATAAAGATAGCGCCTTTTAACCGCTACCAAACTATAGATGTCGTGCGGGCGGTGATGGAGGCAGGGCGCCAAGACATAGTTCTCTATACCGGGAATGACGACACCATCGTCTCCGATCTGCTGACTCCGTTCCGGTTTGGCACAACCACGAGACGCATTTCTGGCGGACTGCTTGGACATTGGGGCGTGTGGACACAAAAAGCCGTGCAACTCCTAGAGGATGTCAAGGCGCTCGGAGATGGGCCCGTCCCGCGCGAATGGCTTGCTAAAGCGGTTGCTGTGACCGACATGAACGCTGCCCTGTTTGATTCCGCCAACCGCTTTGCAGGTTGCATCCCCGGGATTCTTGAAATACTTCGCCGGCAAGGGTTGGTGCCCACGATTAATTGCCTCAATCCACACGAGCAACTCTCTGTGGGGCAAAACGAGGAGCTTACCCGTGTCTCGAGGGCCTATCCGGAACTTGTTGACGACGAATTCGTCGCTGGCCATATCGATGAGTGGCTACGGTGAGTTCTGTCTTCGATATCATCGGCCCGCCAATGGTCGGGCCTTCAAGCTCGCACACTGCCGGGGCGGTGCGCATCGGCCTTCTGGCTAATTTTCTTTTCGATGGCACTCCTAGCGCAGCAAAAATCGGGCTGCACGGCTCCTTTGCCGCGACTGGCAAGGGCCACGCCACGGACAGGGCAATCGTCGCGGGTCTGCTTGGCTGGAGGCCGACCGACGAACGACTAAAAGACGCACTCGCTCTCGCCGAGCAGGCTGGCCTGAAAGTAGAGTTTGAAACCATCGATCTTGGAGAGTCGACCCATCCCAACACGGCCCGGCTAGAGCTAACGGATGCGGCAGGGGAAAAACTTGATATGGTGGCCGCTTCCATCGGTGGAGGAAGTGTAGAAATCACGCAACTCGACGGATTTATCACGCTTCTCACGGGCTCACTCGAAGCCTTGGTCATATGGCATCAGGATCGGCCGGGTTTTCTTGCCCACATCACGGCAGTGCTAGCCTGCGTGGCTACTAATATCGCGACCATCCGCACCGCACGCAGGTATCGAGGGGCAGATGCTCTCACAGTCATCGAGCTTGATGCTGTGCCGCAATCGGAAGTCGCCGCCCTTTTGCGAAAGATAGATCACGTCAAGAAAATCCGTGTTTTGCCCCGGCTTGTATGAAGTGTCATTTTTCCAAAGCCCTTGAACTGCTGGCACTATGCTCCGAGCATGGCCTTTCGATCTGCGAAATCACGATTGCGCTGGAGATCGAGGAAACTCAGGAGACGCGCGAGGCCATTCTGGGGCGGATGATCAGGTATTTCTCACTCATGCGCGATTCGGTGAATAAAGGACTCGCGATTGACGGCCTTTCGCCAAGCGGTCTTTCCGGAGGTGATGCCAGAAAGCTCTTGGCTTACTCGCAAGCCGGCGCGCCCCTTTTCGGTTCACAATTTGCAAAAACCATTGCGTATGGTTTTGCGGTGTTGGAAACAAATGCGGCATTTGGTCTCATCGTGGCGACGCCCACGGCTGGATCGGCTGGAGTAGTGCCAGCTTGCCTGCTTTCCTTACAGGAAACACACCACCTCACCGATGAGCAGGCGGCCATGGCCCTGCTCACAGCAGGAGGCATCGGGCATATCATCGGTGCAAATGCCAGTTTTTCTGGTGCTAAGGGGGGATGTCAGGCGGAAATCGGCAGCGCTTCGAGCATGGCGGCAGCAGCCGTTGTCGAAGCCCTGGGCGGCACGCCGGAGCAGGCTGTCAACGCAGCGGCTTTTTCCCTCATGAACACCCTTGGACTGGTTTGCGACCCTATCGGCGGCTACGTCGAGGTGCCGTGCGTGAGCCGAAACGGTATGTTTGCAGTGCATTCTTTTCTTGCCGCTACGATGGCGCTCGCAAATACACGGTGCGTGGTTCCCTTTGACGATGTCGTAATCGCCATGCGCGACATCGGTCGCCGGATGCCGCGTGCATTGAAAGAAACGGCTGAAGGCGGACTCGCCATAACCCCCACCGGATTGCGATTTCATCCTTCACATTCCAACATCAGCTCCAAGCAGTGAACTCCTGTCGTGAACTTCTTGAAAGGATGATCGGCTTCGATACCGTCAACGGCGCCCTTTCTAAGAAACCTCACCCCGAACGCGAACTCGCGATCTACCTTGAAGCACTTGCTACAGGCTGGGGCCTGCAAACACGACGTTGTCCTGTGGTTGGAGAAAGTTTCAACCTATTGATTACATGCGAAGGCGCACCGGGGGCCGATTGGTTGCTCTTCGATAGCCATCTCGACACCGTTAGCGCGAGCGAGATGAACATCGATCCGTTGGTCGCCAAGTGCGAAGACGGTCGATTTTTTGGACTCGGTGCTTGCGATACCAAAGGTTCCGGTGCAGCCATGCTTTGGGCTTTGCGGCAATATTCGCTGGCCCCAAAGCGCCAGTTGAATATCGGCCTGCTCTTTTCCATAGACGAAGAATCTGGAATGACCGGAGCAAAAACGTTCACGCAGGTGGAATTACGCGAGCTTGCTGCCAATGCCCGCATTCGTGGCATTCTTGTGGGCGAGCCGACTCAAATGCGGCCTGTAGTTGCTCATGGCGGCCTAGTGCGCGGCACAATAGTAACCCGCGGCTGTGCGGCGCATTCCTCGGATCCCTCAAAAGGAAAATCTGCCATCAGCCTTATGGTGAAAGTCATAAGTGCGTTAGAATCGCACTACATCCCAAGCTTGACGGCTCAGCATCCACTCGCGGGCAAGGCTGCGGCGAGTATCAACGTGATACATGGAGGAAGGCAGGTGAATATCATCGCTGATAGCTGCGAAATCGGATTTGACCGCCGCCTAATGCCCGGAGAGGTCGTTGCTCGCGTTCTCCCGGAAATTGAAAAAGTGCTCGCACCAGTTCGTGCTTTATGCCCCGGGCAGGTACCTGGGGAAATCACTCTCAATGCGGGTTTTTCTCTTGAGCCTTTAAACCCTCAAGGGCGCGATGCATTTACGCGTTTTGTGGCCGCCGCGCTGGAACGCCGTGATCTGGACGCTACGGCGATCGGGGCACCATGGGCGACAAACGCCAGCCATTACAGCACACAAATTCCCGCGATCGTCATCGGGCCTGGCGACATCGCTCAGGCACACATCAAGGACGAGTGGATCGCACTTTCACAATTGAAACTAGCCGAGCAGGTCTATCTTGAATTGATGCTTTCGGCGTAGGTGCGCATCTCTCATTTCTTTCAGCTTCCGCTGGTCGATATAGTAAAGCGGGAATACTACCTTCGACATCTGAATCCAATGTTACCCAACTTGGATCGCTACACGCGCTGGGCAAAACGGAGACAGACCAACCGCAATCAAATCGGCATACCCAAAGACTGGGCAACAGCCTTATTGAGGTAGAAAATTCTTTGCGAATGTGGTCTTATCGGTCCAATTAGGTCCAGCAATAACGAAACAACTTGGCGATTAATGTCTCACGGCCATGCAAATGTATGTTGTATGAAAATTCGAATCCCAACATTCCTTAACCGGCTTGAATCACTCCGGCTTTGGTTCTGCGCTGCTGCTTTGCACTGGCACATTCGTCTCCGTGGTCACTGCAGGAGCGACAGGAACCACCGGCTGCGGATATGGCCACAGAATAAACTCGCTCCGGTCAAACCAAGTTCCAGAAGGCATAGCCAAGGTCGACCCCGCCCACTCCTGCCCCGACTTGGAAAGTACCGGAAAAAAACCAGTCGCCCCCAGCAGAGCCGCCTGCTGGGAGGGCGCCAGAAGGAACTCGAGAAAGCGGAATGCCATCTCTTTGCGGGGCGACTCTTCCCGGATCGCCATCACCTCAAAATCAACCAATGTCCCCGCCGGCAAAACCGCCCATCGAATCAACCCCCCGCCCGCCTGCGGATCCATCACCAGTCTCCACGAAGGCAGATAAGAGAAATTCACCTGCCCATCCTTTAGCCCGCTCCAACACTCCTCTTCCGTTGCCATCTTGCCGGCCAAAACCGCTTCCACCTGCTGCTTGGCCGCGACGCGAGCACTCTCCCCACCGAAATTGACCGATCGGCTTTGCGATTTGATCCACAACGCCCCCAGAAGATCCGGATCATTCGGAAAAATGGCGCCGGTTTCCGTCATCCACCTTGCGGGAGGAGCCATGGCCGTTTTCGCCGGAGTGCCTGAGGCAACCTTACGCATGAAAAACCATGGGCTACTCCTCCAAGGGCGACTCCGCATCCCCGCGGGATCAAAAGCCTGCCCCTGAAAAACCGGGTTGATTCCATCCAAAGAAACTTTCCCGGTAAGATCAGCCCAGGCGAATTCCTCACCGAGTGCGGGAAAGGAGCGTGCCTTAAGAAGATAAACATCCCCATCTGTCGGCCAGGTTCCGTCTGAATTTCTGACCAGAGTTCGCCGCTCCACCTTGAGATAGCCGGGGGCGCTGGCAAAAGTATCCAGCCAGATATGCGGAATCTCCGGCCCCTCCTGATAAACAATCAGCTTGGGCTGAGGCATAAAGATGGAGGATGGGGACGGGGCTGGGAGTCGCTCCTGTTCCGGTCCGGTCGGATGGAACCACTGTCCCAGCCCAAACCCCACCGCCACAGCCACCAGTAAGGCCAGCCCGATCATTCCCGGACGCCGGGACTCAGGCGTGTTTTCGGAAGGTTCCATGGAATCTACCTTCTCCCGAAACCCGATGGCGGGAAAGCCACAAGGTTGTCCGTAGGCCCTCTTCTGCTCATAAGCTTTTGATGATCAAAAAGGATCTGATAATTCAAGTACATCGGATCAACTCCGCCGGATGCGAGAAATGCAGTATGCCTACCACAAGAAGTTTTTCCACGGCTTCTACTTCTTCCTCGTGTTGGTGATCGGCTTCCTTTCCATGATGGCCCCTTGCGGCAGTCATTACCTCGGCATTTCGCTCGTTTGGACCAGCCTCAACCTCGCCTATCTCGCCTTGTTTTTTTTGCAAACAGGCTTCCCATCGTCTGGTGATGAAGTGCTTCGAAAATATTTTCCGAGCTGGTTAATGTCGCTTTTAGGTATTTCCACGCTAAAGTTGAGAAGTGGTAAAGGAGGCCAAGATATTCAAGTCGTTTAAAACCCAGCGAGATGCGGATGAATCCTATTATCGGAAACTGGGTTTTACGGGTCGACTGAAACTATGGCTCCAACTTTGCCAATTCAATGCACCTGGGAAAAGACTTAAAAGAGTTTGTCGGGTTACTCCGCTCCAGAAGGGTTAAATTCCTGATCGTGGTTGCGGGAGATTGGCCGAATTGAGGAACGCGGCCTCTTCGCGGAACTAGTCGCCCGAGGCAGTCTCTTCACCCGCATCGTCGCTCAACAGGGCATCGCGGCCTTGGCTCTGGGATGTGAATTACAAAATTCATCTTCGCTTGTGCTTTCGTCACTTTCCTCCTCGCCGCTCTGTTTCAGCAGAACCTTCTCCATCTGCATTTTTCCGCTTGAATGATTAGCATATTTGCAAATATGCTAATCTTATGAGAAAACCTGTAGCCTCATTGGAACGAATATTCAAGGGATTGGCCAATGGCCGGCGCCTGCAGATTCTGCGTTTGCTCAAAGTGCGGGGGTCCCTCTCCTTGGAGGCGGTCGCCAGGCACTGTGGGGTAGAATCTCCCACCGCTTGCGAGCATGCTCGCAAACTTCGGATGGCCGGACTGGTCTATCGAAAACGCCTACGCCATTCGATCGGCCTCGAGCTGACGGAGCGTGGTCAACTCGCTCTTGCCCTAGCCCCTCGCCTCGAACTCTCCACTGCCCGACCTTGCAAGGCGGCAGAATTCCGCATCAAACAAGATTAGTATATTTGCAAATATGCTAATCTTAATGGAGAAAGACACGCCTTGAAAACGGCAGATCATGAGCTTGGCGGGAGGTCCATCCGTCAATCCTTCCTCTCATTCACTCAGCCTACCCAGACCCCGGGTGCTCACTGTCTGCTCCCTCAGTCCATGACTCCAAAACAAGATTAGTATATTTGCAAATATGCTAATCTTATAAGGCTGCTCATAAGTATCATGACGAACCCAGACATCTCGATAGTCACGCCGGTCTTTAATTCAGTCCGTTGGATAGAACTGTGTGTCCAGTCGGTTCGTCACTCCCTCAAAGGACGAAATTACGAACATATCGTGGTCGATGGCGGCAGTACCGACGGCACCTTGGAGTATCTTAAGCAGCAGAAGGATATCCGACTCATCGAAGGACCCGACCAAGGAATGTACGATGCACTGAACAAGGGCATGGCTACCGCACGTGGTCGTGTCCTCGGTCATCTGAATGCCGACGAACAGTACGACCGAGCGGGCTTAAACCGCGCGCTCGAGAAGCTCAAACAATCCGGAGCCGATGCCGTCTTCAGCCCCACCATCATGCTCGATGAGCATCTGAACTTTCTCTACCTCTTCAACCAGATCACCGTTCCCCGTCCCATCGATGCCGACTGGCATATGCCCGTCCAAACCTGCTCCCTTCTCTACCTGCGCGAAATTTGGGAGCGTTGCCCCTACCCTGCCGAATATTGCGTCGTCGGGGATCACGTCTGGTTCCGCCGTCAAATGAAGCTCGGCTTGAAGCTTGTCTCTGTCCGCAAACCTATTGGACTCTTCACTTGGCACCAGGACGACATCGCCAAGCGCTTAGGCTCCCACGGCGAAAATGCTTTGACTGATGTAAATCGCAAAACGCTCCGGATGCGCATCGCAAAACTTTTCTTTCGCCTGCGAAAGCTTGTCTTGGGCGGGTGCCTACCCCCTCTACAACTTTCCTACGAGATCATGACCGAACAGAAAACAGGGACAAGGCGCTCCATCGTCCTCCCTCGCTTGGGATTTTAGCCCTCAAGAAACTTTTTTTGAAATAGTTCCATTACAAGTTTCGGGTCGGCAAATATTTCGTACTCGGTCCCACGGGTCTTATGAGGACGAAACTCCCTCAAGATTTCAGCCAATTCGTCGGCGTTTCGGTATAACAAAGCCTGCTTTCCTAACATCTCCAGATGGGCTCGCTCCCGGGATTCTGAAAAAGTGATCACTGGCTTTCCCAATACCGCAAATTCTCCCACCGCTAGCCCAAAGGTTTCCCCGGTGTCCCGCGCATGGATCATCGCATCGCAGGTGGCCAGAAACTTCCCCTTTTCCATGGGATCCACAGTGCCTGGAAGATAATGTACGTTGGAAAACCGCTCAGTCCCACGAATTGGTTCGGTATTGAGAAACACGAAATGATCGCCAAGGTTTTTTCGAGCATGCCAAGCAACCGCATTTTGAACAAAGGGAATGTTAAAAGTATCCCACCCCCCAAGCCGCCCAAAGACTTTGGCTTCGATCGGAATGCCTAGGCTTTGCCTTAAGCTCTCCTTGCAGTGGAACTGTGGAACAAAATGCGGAACAAATGACTCCTCTCTTCCCGTCATGACCTTCGAGCACCACCGAGACACATAGGCGAAAGCATCCCCGTGAAATTCATCACTCAGAAACATCGAATGGATGCAGTTCTTCAAGCCGGGAATGACAAATCCATCGTAAGGTCCTGGTTTAATCTGATAAAGGATATCCATCCCTCTCTCCTTAAGCTTTGAGCTTAATTCGGCCTTTGTCCGATACGGAACAAGCGGAAATCTGGCTTTCCATTTTGCATAGGTTGGATTTCCCGTATTTCCCAGTTCCGCCAGGTGGCAAATCAAAGAATGGTTGCCGAGAATGGCTTCATTGAAGTTAGCATAATCCCATAAAGCATTTTCGGAACCGCGTAGTGACATGGAGTTAGAATGAAAGGCTACGTTCATTTTCGGAACTTGAGATTAGATCTCGGGGGTCAGGTTTTTCACAAAGGCCTCTCTATGCTGTCCAATCTTCCAACCGGAGACCAGGGACACGCTGAAACTCATTCGTATTGTTCGTTACCAGTACAACCCCCAAGGCAACAGCGTGGGCCGCGATTAAGCAGTCCAGCGAGCCGATTGGCGTCCCCGCTTTTTCAAGGACAGCTCGAATCTTTCCGTATCGTTCAGCCGCCTCTTCTTCATAAGGAGCGATTTCCAGCGGAAGCAGAAATTTCACTAAAGCCCCGGTGTTTTTTTCTTTTTGTTCACTTTTTTCCACTCCAAACCATAATTCGGATGCGGTCACCGAAGATATCCCAATCGCTCCCACTGGGTGCCTTGCCAGCTTTTCCCAAGCCTGAGGAGATCTGTTTTTAATAATAAAAATGCAGTGATTCGTGTCGAGAAGATGTGTCATAGATCCATCGACTCACGACGAGTCGCAGGGGGCTGATACCGATCCTTAAATATTTCGGCAGAAAACTCGCCACAAGCTTCAAAAAGGATGTCCCAAGATCCCTTCTCTGGGAAAAGAATTAGGGCAGACCCAATTTTTTTGCACTGCACAGAATCACCTTCGAAGCGACACTCTTTTGGAATTCTAACAGCCTGACTACCACCGCTTTGAAATATTTTGGCTACTTTCATTTTTAATACATACTTTAAGTATATACTTTTGTCAAGTGGACTATTTCCTGCCGTTAGCCTCCCAGCGTTTCGGAATGAAAAGCGACGTTCGTTTCTGGAACCGGAGGCCAGAGGACCGTCACCAGAGCACAGCTTTTTGTAATACAGCTATACTCATCTTTTCTCCCCTTGGGACGAAGAACGGCAGAAACTCTCGTGTTTTGCCATCATCCCCCCAATCAATTTCCCGACCTCTTGGGAGAGCAGGATGAAGGACTCTTTGGACTCCCCACTCAAGTAGCCAGAGGCGTAAGCCGTGTCGATCCAGTGCTGACTTTCCTGAAGCTCGGCATCAGCGTCGGTCATTTTACTTAAAAAATGAGCTGGATAGCGCCTCTTGGCCCATGCCTCTGCCATGGCCGCACCAATGGCCCGTGAGGATCTTCGTATTTGGCTGGTAAGGGCATAAAGCTCCTCTTTCGGCCAAAGCTTACTCTCCTCAAAAACCATCTCTTGGAGCCTCACCGCTTCCTGATATGCCCTGAGCTCTTTAAAGCTGGAGATTATTTCCGCCATCTGTCTTCCGGTCTCCGTCTTCCGGCATCTGTATTCCGTCATCCGTCCCCCGTCCCCCGATCCCCCCCCCAATCACGACAGAATCCTTCCACTCCAGAGGCGTTCGAGAAAATCCTGCCAGGGGAGGACCTCGATCTTCCCCGCGATGCGGCGCGGCTCCTTTTCCATGGAAACAATGATCGCTCTTTTGACGGGGCCGTCTTCAAGGAGAGCGTGAAGACCCCAGAGATCCCCTTCATGCACTTTGCCTGACTTGATCTCGACCGCGACCTCCCTATCCCCCAAAAGAAAATCCACCTCCTGTCCGGAACTGGTCCGCCAATAATGGATCGGCATCTCTGGATAAACATAAGCCTGATATGAGCGTAGTTCCATGAGGACAAAATGTTCGAAGGCTTTTCCAAAGTCACTGCTACCTGGAATCGGCCGCCGCCGACCCAGATATCCCGCGATTCCCACATCAAAGAAATAGAACTTTTCCGCGAGAATCATCCGCCGGTTTTTGGATCGAGTCCAGGGTTTCACTCGAAATCCCAGAAAAGTGTCCTCGAGAATGTCAAAGTAGGAGCGGACGGTCCTTTGCGAGACCCCGGTTTCACGCGCGATATTCGTATAATTGATGAGCTCGCTTGATGTCAGCGCAGCCACGCGCAGGAATTCAGAAAAAGAGGGGATATTTTGCGCGAGGGCCTCTGCCGCGATCTCCTCCTTCAAATAATCTGCTACGTAGGCCCGTAGCTCCTCCAAGGGGTGTTCCGATAAAAAATGTGGCGGCAACATTCCCGATATAAGGGCCTCCTCAAGATTGAAACCCGATACCTCCGTATAAGAAAGAGGCAGTATCACACGCCGCCACGCTCGTCCGCCCAGTAGATTTGCGTGCCCCCTCCTGAGTTTTCGTGCGCTAGATCCCGTCAAAAGAAATTGTGTGCTCCGCTCCTCCATCAACCAGTGAACTTCGTCCAGAAGCTGTGGAACTTTCTGGACTTCATCGATGACGATCAATCCTTTGGCATCGGCAAATCTTTCCCGAAGGAGTGAGGGCCTTGAGGCGTACTCCGCAAACACATCCGTCTGGAGAAGGTCGATCACCTTGGATGACTTCAGGTGGTGACGAATCCAGTAGCTTTTCCCTGCTTTCCGGGGCCCCCACAAAAAACACGACTTACCCGATGGAAGACGGATATCGATCTTTCGCGATAGGATGGTTTTTTTCATTACGTAATTTTATCCGGATAATTTAACATATGTCAACCATTCATCCTTCCGAGTTTCAGGAAGCCCCCAGCCCTCCGTCCCCCATCCCTTCAACCCAAAAAGAGCGGTTCAAATCCAGCTGTTCGAAAATGATGATCCGTGGTCGCGGCCTTGGAGATGCCCAGACTTTTCATGCAGGCAAAACTCGTGCAATCGGTAAAGGAAAAGGGTTGGTCCTCGAACTGCAGCATCCACTCCCTTGCTTGGGCAAACAGGTCTGGACCGATCCAAGTGAAGTTGACGATCCTTGAATGGTCGATCAGTTGGAAAAGGCGCTGCCTCTGGTGGGGAATCTTACGTGCCACGAACAGCGTGCAAGCCTCGTCCACGATGTAATCGGTGAGGATCAGTCGGCATCCCGTGGCTTTGGGAAGGTCGCACATCGCCTGATGCCATGGATCGCTTCGGTTGATCCAGGCGTATAGCCCCCCCGTATCGAGAAAGACCGATTTTTCAGCCATAGATCGCGGTGTCGATTCCATGGTTGTTCAGCAGGGGAAGGTCCTCGGCCCCATTGGCGAAATCGAGCGCGGGATCCTGCGCTAAAACTGGATGGCTTGGCGCTACAGGGGTCAAACGCGCAAGGGGCCGATTCCGAAACGTCAGCAACATCTCCTCTCCTTTGTCCAACGCCCGCTTCACCTTTCCAAACTTGAACCGGATCTCTTGGATACTTACTTTTGTCATTTGATAATGGTAATGGTAATGGTTATTGTGTCAAATTATTTTTGCCGAACCTATTCCCCTGATCCCCGACTCCCGCCCTCAGTCCTCCGCCTTCGGACTAACGCCCTTTGAGGACTCTGCGAATATCATCATGATTGCCGACTTCGAAGAAAACCAGTTCCCGCTCAGGCTTTTCCGCCTTGAAAAGCAAACGCAGGCGTAGCCCAGCGCGACATTCAAAAAGATCCGAACCCAGCTTCCTGATTCCCGCTCCCCGATGCGCGTGAGGAAAACCCCATGCCCCCAAGACGGAAGCCAGCGCTTCATTTACTGCATCCCGATCCTCCGGGGGGAGTTTGCCAATTTGTCCAAGGCACCGTTGGGTCAGCTTAATCCGCCAGAAGGTCTTCGATGTTTCCTGTGAAGGATTGGAGCTTGCCACCGCGGCGGTTTTTCTGGATTTCCTCATGAACTTTTTGGGAAAGGTTTCTGATGTCATTCTCGGAAGCTCCATACTCCCGCAAAGCATAGTCGGCGGATTCCACGGTAACGGGACGCAAGGCGATGATCTGGTCGCCGTAGAGAATCCCCACGTCCTTGCCGCACGCCGCCGCCTTCAGCCAAAAGGTGAGATTGGATCTGGCTTTGGTGGGACTTAAGGTTTGCATAGGGTCTTTATTAAGTCTTTATATAGCCTCTGTCAAGTCTCCTTCTTTAACCCATGACTTCCGCCCTCCGTCTTCCGTCTTCCGTAATCTGTCCTCGGGTTTCTACACTAACATACAACTCCATCCGGTCGTAAACAAGCTCCAAACGATATCCGCTTTTCCCTAATCGCTTCAACCAAACAGGCCGTCGACTTGGGTTCCAGATTCCGACCCACTGGGGTCGTATCTGGTCGGTGCGGATTGCACGACAAACTCCGGAAGCCTCCATTGATCCACGAGTGGTGATACCCACAACCCCGGCTTTCCTCTCCTCCGCCGACCAAATAGTCAATCGACCTTCATTAATCCCAGTTTGCTGTCGGTTTTTTCTTAACGAAGCAAGTGGCACAGGTCGGTGTTCCCATGCCTCGACCTTCCATCCCTGTTCCAGCCTTTCCAGCCAAACCCCCAGACTTCCCACAAGACCGTCTCCAGTGACCATTTCATAAAATAAACCTGGTCGGCAGTGGGAAAGAACTCTTCGTTGAAAGATCCTAAAGAATCCTTCCTTGGTAAAGCCCTCCTGCTCCAACCCCCATCTCCGCTCGTACCCTGCCAGTCGTTTCCGGTGCCACTCCTTATTAAGCGACGGGTATCTTCGATACCACCATCCTCGGATTGTTCGGAGCGCCAAATTCATATGCTTTCTATAGCATGGAATCCTACGGAGAAACGCCTCATCCCAGCCTTCTGACTTCATCTCGCACCCGCTTTGAAAGTTGCTAGGAAAGATGAATGAATTTTGAGCTACCTTCTTTGCCGAAAGATATACTCTTCTCACTCAAGGAACTCCCACCCGTTTGGGAATTTCTGCTTCCCGCCTTGCCCCGGTCATGGCTCAACCAAATCGAGATCACAAGACTGCCAGCATCTTTTTCTCTGACCCCTTCGTTGGCAGAAATTCGGAGGAAATGGTCCGGTACTCGGGTAGCCTTGATAAAACAAGCACTCTATGGCGATCTCTATTGTTGCGTCAGCCGAAGTCCTGCCAGAGATGCTGTCCAATCGAGCCTCCGCCGAACTGGACCGATGGGTTTTCTTACCGATCTTGGGGCGGATTATTGGCAAGTCCTCGAAGATCCCGCGCCAGAATGCCGAACCCGGAAGGAAAGCCCCGGAAGCAATCCGGCCATGGATCTTAAGGAATTCCGAAATCACCAACACAAAATTCCCCACAAAGGAAGGCACGGCCATATCGGTTCTCCCGCGGAGATGAGCGTTTCGGTCGATGAGGTCCCGTGGAATGAATACGACGTGATCGTATCCCTCGATATCGCCGTGCCTCTGCGAATCATCCGTCAACATCCCCGGATTTTCTGGGTTTACTTTCCGACCGACCCCGGAACCCCTACGGCTAAACGATCCCGCCGGGTGCCTCCCACAGGATATAATGTTTCCCTCACCCATACTCATCGCCGCTTCCCCATTCGCCCCGGATTGGGGAGCCGGGCCATCGAATGTCCCTATTCTTTCCAAAGTTCTTTCTCCTGGTCTCAGATCTGGCCAGAACCTGTTTCTCGCTCTGGAATCATGATTGAACATCAAACCCATGCCCTTTTAACCTCGGATCAGCTAAAAACATTGGTAAAATTCGGCCCAATCCGAAAACCATTCGGAAGCGTCTCGGAGGTTGCCCACAGTCTGCGCTCGTCCAAATACTACCTCCGTCTGGCAGGTGGCCCCCTCAGCGGAAACGGACAAATCGAAGCGATCATGGCTGGTTGCCTTGCGATCGGAAATCCCGAAACCTATGTGCAGCGTTCCCTTTTTACACCATCCACGGTCGCCCCCTCCTTCCCTCATGCGCTGGCTCTCCTTGAAAAATTTGAAGCCATGCCGGAATTTTACGAAATCACAAGGGCACAACAACTTCAGGTAGCGGAGTTTATTTGTTTCCGCCGGCCCGCCCATCAACTACTTTCCTTTCTCTGATCCACCCAACTGTGAAGCCTGAAATTTCCCTCAACTTCTCCGATTGCCCAATTCAGATTGAAACTTTTCTTCTGCGCGTGCTTTCCTCTCGCTACCAGATTCGACGGGATGAGCGGCCGGATTTCTTGATTTATTCCCTGAGTGGCCATCGCCACCGCCTCTATAATTGCCTGAAAATCTACACCCACCACGAAACTTACCGCCCCGACTGGAAACAGTGCGATTATGCCATCCTCCCCGTCTGGTCCCCTGATCCGCGCCAGCTTCATGTGCCAATCTTTGCTTTCGACCGCTCCCCCTCCCCCTTGATTCGCGAGGAATGCGACTGGGAGACGCTCCGGAACTCGAAAACCCGGTTTTGTGCCTTCCTCTCCAGCTATGCGGACCGCACGGTGGCCAATCGTACTAGATTTTTCCACGCCCTGAACCAGCGGAAGAAAGTGGATTCGGTCGGTCGTGCCTTAAATAACTGTGGTTGGAAGGGAATTCCGGGTCAGGCGGCGAAGTTGGATTTTTATCGGGCCTACCGATTTGTCCTCGCCTTTGAAAACAAGGAGAGACTCGGTTGGACCACAGAAAAGATTTACGACCCCCTCTCCGTCCATGCGATTCCTGTTTTTTGGGGGGATCGACAAGCGGCGAAGTATTTCAACCCGGACTGCTTCATCAATGCCCATGATTTCCAATCGGAGGAGGAGTTGGCCGACTACGTCATACATGTCGACGAAACTCCCGAGTTGTACATGAAATACCTCCGCGCCACACCCTTCCATGGGAACAGTCCCCCTGTCGAATTCTCCCACGAGCGCATTCTGACGTTTTTCGAAAAGATCTTCTCCACCCCATCCAGACCGGTCGCCCAACGCCGCTGGTTCTTCCCCATCACCAAGTGGCGCTTGGCAAAACGAAACAAGCTTTCTGGCGAATAGTTTTAAGGCTTCCCCTAATGCCCAGTGGCCTCACTTTTTCTCATTGGCTCAAGCCACACTCCACAAGAGCCTAGCGCTTTTTGAGTAGATCAGCCTACCCTATGGCGTGCCCGCTTTAATTCTTCTTGCTGATCACACCGGGCGACTGGGAAACAAATGTATTTTGTACTCCCACGTGATTGCCGCCGCAGAGGAATATGGATGCCGAGTGATCAATCTGAGTATCTTGCCTGCAGCGCATATCTTTGAAGGCCTCCACCTCAATCCTCTCGGAGCTTACCCTCGACAATTCTTTCCATTTGATATCCGATGGCTCACTCGGGCATTCCGTCAACTGATTCAGCGATGGGTGCTCAACCGCAGATCCAAGGGTCCAGTTGCCGGCTCTTGGGTCACTCTGCTCGATCGGGAAAACCAACCCGACCTCGATTTGCATAGCGAAGAGTTCCGACAATTAACCCTCTCCACCAAATTGATCGTCCTTTGGGGTTGGTCTTTCCGTTGTTCTGACCTAGTTGAAAAGCATGCAGAAATAATCCGGCCTTTCTTCAGGATTCGAGCGGCGACGGCTCCATG
>CAIVGD010000374.1 GCA_903905395.1 uncultured Verrucomicrobiota bacterium | reverse complement strand
TCTCTGCACTCGCAGAGGCGGGCGTAGTTTGGGACACAGGGCAAGCCAATCAACCCGACTGGCTTGACACCGTTGAAGATGCAATCCGAACCTTAGCCGCAGACTCTGATCGACGCCAACAAATGTCGACAGTGGCGCAGCGTCTGATAGACGGGTGCGGAGCCGATCGAATCGTTACCAAGCTACAGCAGCTTGTGGCCAGTCCAATCGTTTCTTGGGAACATCATTTTTTTGACAAGCGCGCGTACGAATTACTAGAGGGGAAGGTCTGGATGGAAGAAGAAGAGATCTCCAGCGGGCCGGCCGTGGCCGAAAGGCCTTCGGTGAGGCAGCTTAATTGGCGCATATCTTTCATGTTTCTCGTCCCTTTTCTGGGGATCTGGGTTCCGTTGTCCTTCTGGGCCCGCTGGGGGGATCCGCATTGGATCACGCGGTTTGATCTCCCATGGGATTCACCGGTGCTCGGCGTGGCGGTCGGTGTGATGATCTTCATTCTTCTGGTTCTGCCCGTGATCTGGATGAGCGTGACCCGGGTGATGGACATGGTGGGGCTCACCTTGGCGCATCAGGCACTCATTCTCATCAGTTACTTCTTCATCGAACAGACCTCCGCCAATCTTGGGTCGAGGGAAGTCAACAACGTCTTCGCGGGCCTTCCGTGGATTCTTTTGATAAACCTGATCGGTTTCGGGATTCTTCTCCCCGTATTGGGCTGTGTCTATGCGTGGGATCGGAACCGACATTACAAACTGGAGCCCTTGGCGGCCGATGCCGGGGAGCTGGACCGGCGTCTGCTTCCTTTTCTTAGGATGATTTCCATCTTTCTTTGCGGGTTGATTGTTCTGCCCATGCTGGTGACGGGTGCCACTCCGATGATCGGGGGCGGCGAGGGAGAGGATATCCGCTACACGATGCTCTCCTCTTCGTTCGCGCGGCCTTTCTATCATTTTGGGACAGCGTTGATCCCGGTGGTTGCGGGAGCGTTATTCATCTCGATTCTGCGGCGTTGGCGAAGGTTTCCGATTCATGACCTGCTTCTTCTTTTTATCATGGTAGGTCTGCAGGTCGTCAGCGGAAATCGGCTCCCCTTGGCGATCGCCATGTTCATGGGGACCACCTTGCTCACGCTGGAGTTCCGCCTTCCGCAGTGGGTGATCCCCCCCCTGTTCGTTCTTTTTCTAGGGGTCTTCCTCCTGCTGGGCGGACTCAGTTCCTTGGTCCGAACAGACCGGAACCGGTTGAAGGAAGGGGATCCGTTTCTCGCGAGTTTGGGGGAGGTGTACATGGGGAACAACGTGATCGATCTTCGGGATGGGGCGTGGGTCCTCGGGCATTGGGACTTCGAGCCGTTGAATGGGACCACTTATCTGGGGGGATTGGTGGCGATGGCTCCAAGCGGGCTCTTTCCGAAAAAGAAGGAGTGGCATATGGGGTTGACGGCGGTGCGGACCGTGGGGATGGACGAGGAGTCCCACTTCGGATTGCGGGTGACCTTTTTTGGGGAATCGTTCATGAATTTTGGGTTGGCTGGAGTGGTGGGGATGGCGGTGATAATGGGGACTCTTTGGGCCACCCTACTGCGAACCCTGCATCTTGTTGCCAGGGATGATGCGCGCTGTCTGACGCGAAATCTCCGGCTCGTTATTCTCATTCAGATGTGTCACTCACTGACCAACACGAGTGACGCCTTCACCTTTTGGTCCCTGCTGATTTTTTCTGTGACGATGTGGCTGGCGGTGGAGCGACAGGCGCGGAGGACGCCGCGAGCAGCCAGTTGAAGTCAGAAGGTAAGTTGTGCGCGATTGTAGGGCGCCCATGCGTGGGCGCCGTCTGAATTGCATTTTGAGGCGGCCAAGAATGACCGCCCTACAGTTGTTTTCGGTTTTGAAAGTGGGAACGCGCGAAACTACGCCGCTTTGCGGGACTCTTTGCGTTTGATGATGGGAGTGCGCTGACCTTCGGCGACGGAGCGGTTGATGATCACTTCCTCCACATCGTCCCGCGATGGGATGTCGTACATCAGATCCAACATCATCCCCTCGAGAAGACTGCGCAGGGCGCGGGCGCCGGTGCCTTTTTTCAAAGCGGCTTCGGCCAAACAGCGCAAAGCATCGCGGGTGAAGTTTAGCTTCACACCTTCCATCCCCAAAAGTTTGGCGTACTGACGAGTCAGGGAGTTTTTGGGGTCAGTCAGCACACAGATCAACTCATCCGCGGTAAGCGGGGTAAGATGGGACAAGACAGGGAGTCGCCCGATGAACTCGGGGATCATGCCGAAACGGAGGAGGTCGTCGGGTTCGGTGTAGCGCAGAAGCCCAAGGCCGTCTTCTTTTACGGTCTGACTGGCCACCAACTGGGAACCAAAGCCGAGCGAACGGCCTCCCAAACGTTTGTTCACGATCTCTTCCAACCCTACGAAACCGCCGCCGCAGATGAATAGAATGTTCTGGGTGTTCACCTGAATGTGTTCCGCTTGGGGATGTTTTCGGCCTCCTTGCGGGGGGACGTGACAAATCGTGCCTTCCAGTATTTTAAGGAGACCTTGTTGAACTCCTTCGCCAGAGACGTCGCGGGTGATCGAGGCGCTGTCCGATTTGCGGCCGATTTTGTCGATCTCGTCTATGTAAACGATGCCCAGTTCGGCCCGTTTCACGTCGTAATCGGCGTTTTGCAAGAGCCGGAGTATGATGGTCTCCACGTCTTCGCCGACGTAACCGGCTTCGGTCAGGGAGGTGGCGTCGGCGATGGCGAATGGGACGTCGAGGATCCGGGCAAGGGTACGGGCGAGAAGGGTTTTGCCTGAGCCGGTGGGGCCGATGAGGAGGATATTACTTTTCTCCAATTCGACGTCGGAATGCTCGGTGGGAAGAGTGTCGGTGGGACCCCCTCGGACCCGTTTGTAATGGTTGTGGACGGCGACGGCGAGAGTGCGCTTGGCGCGGTCTTGGCCGACGACGTGGCGATCAAGCTCGGCCCTAATTTCCCGAGGCTTCGGCAGGGTTTTGAGAATGCCCTTGGCTGCGGCACCCTCACCGATCTCACGGTTAAGGATATTCGTACAAAGTGTGATGCAGTTATCGCAAATATAGACGCCGGGCCCTGCGATAAGTTTTTTAACCTCCGCATGGCTCTTTCCGCAGAAGGAGCAAAGGGTGAGGTGAGTGGGGCGGGCCATCCAGGCTCCGGTCTTATTTTTCGGCTTGGGGCTCTTTGCGGAAAACTACGACGTGATCGACGAGTCCGTAGGTTTTGGCGTCTTCGGCCGACATAAAACGGTCGCGGTCGGTGTCTTTTTCCACGGTTTCGAAACTCTGGCCGGTGTGGTGAGCCATAATTTCATTCAGGCGTTTCTTTGCCCGAAGAATTTCCTGAGCTTGGATGCTGATGTCGGTGGCTTGGCCTTGAGCGCCCCCGAGCGGTTGATGAATCATGATCCGAGCGTTGGGAAGGCAGTATCGTTTGCCTTTGGTGCCAGCGGCCAGCAGTACGGCTCCCATACTGGCGGCTTGGCCTATGCAGTAGGTGGCCACCTCGCAGGTGATGTACTGCATGGTGTCGTAGATCGCGAGACCGGCGGTGACATATCCCCCCGGAGAGTGGACATAGATGCTGACGTCCTTCTTGGGATCTTCCATCTGGAGAAAGAGGAGTTGGGCGATGATCGAATTGGCCATGGTGTCATCAATGGCGGTGCCGATGAAGATGATCCGATCCTTGAGGAGGCGGGAGTAGATGTCGTAGGCGCGCTCGCCGCGACCGGTCTGTTCGATGACGCTGGGGACGAAGTAATCCGCCCGAGGTTCCTTGCTCATGGGTTGAAATTAACCACGCACGGCGTGTTGCAAAAGAAAATCAACAGTTTTTTTGCGCAGAAGAGTGTCAGCAAGTGAGGGTAACACTTCCGATTTATGGAGGCGCTTGGCGAAGAGGCGGGGATCTTGGCCGGATTGAGCGGCGAGCACGGCGATCTCCTGGATGATTTCCTTTTCCTCCACCTTGATCCCCTCGGCCTCGGCGATCCGGCGGAGGAGGAAGCTGAGCTTCACGTTTTCTTCGGCGTTTTGACCAGCCGCTTTGAGAATCTCGTCCTTATGTTTGATCAACTCCTCGTTGGATACCCCACGCCGCTGGTTTTCATCGACTAAGCGGGCGACAAGGCGGCGGCGTTCTTCCTCGAGCAAAGGTTCTGGGACATCCATCTTGGTGGAGGCGAGGAGGGCCATGGTGACGGCCCGGGCCTCCTCCGAATGGATTGCGGATTTGCGGGAAGAGGTCAAATCCTCGCGGATGCGGTTTTCGAGCTCGGCCTTGGGCATCTTGTAATTCTCTTGGGCAAAGGCTTCGTCCACCTCGGGCACATGCCGGTCTTTGAGTCCATGGAGGGTCACTTGGTAGCGCCCGGTCTGACCCCTGAGGGGAATCTGGGGAAATTCTGTGGGAAATTTGACTTCCACCTCACGGGTTTCGCCGATTTGCATGCCGAACAGGGCAGAGGCAAAACCGGGGAGGAAGGTGTCGGGTTTGAGCCAGAGCCAAAGTTTTTTGGCTTCGGCGACCTGTCCAGATTCGGGGGCGAGTTCGATAATCTTTTTGCCACCGCAGGTGCCTTCGAAATCGACGACGGCAAAATCACCCTCTTGGGCAGGGCGCGCGGATATCTCGTGATAATGGGCCATAGGCTCGGCGAGTTCGGCGAGGGCG